>CAZQYC010000023.1:0-46993 GCA_964597495.1 uncultured Steroidobacteraceae bacterium
CGCCTTTGCGCACCACGAATCCACGGAGCGGCCAATCTCCCGAACCCATCGTGAATGCGCGCGCACCCGGATCGGCAAGATCGGAGAGGCGGCAGATGACGCGCGTGGTATCAATTCGACTTTGGCTCATCACCGTTGCCGCCCGTAAGTTGCGTCGCGGCAGTCCCGACGGATTGATCGATAAGGCCACTGCGCATCATTAGCCAAAAAAGAAAAATGCCAGGCAAAGCCAAAACTGTTGTAAATAGGTAGAAATTAACGTAACCCATGCTCTCGATGAGTGTTCCTGCCGTTGTACCGGTTAACACGCGCCCGACAATACTGCCCGCAGCCGAGATAAGCGCATATTGCGCCGCCGTATATCGCAGGTCGCAGAGAGCAGAGAAATAGGCAACCACGGTCACACCGCCAATACCGCTCGCCAGATTCTCAAAGCCAATGGCACCCGCAAGCCCCGTATTGGAATGACCGACGGCGGCTAGCGCCGCAAAGCTCAAATTCGACACCGCCATCAAAACGAGACTCAAGAACACTGCGCGTTTCATGCCCACGCGCGAATAAAGAAGGCCGCCTAAAAACACTCCCGCTAGGTACGCCCAAAAACCGAAGCCGACATCAAAGAGAGCAATTTCGTCATTGGTGTACCTGTGTTCGTTAAACAGCAAGCGGAACGTAAGGTTCGCAAGCGTGTCGCCAATCTTGTGCAACAAGACAAATAACAATACGAGCAACGCCCCTTTTCGTCGAAAAAATTCAGCAAGCGGAGAGACGATGGATTGTCCGACGGATACCAAGCCTCGACGTTGATTGGGCTGTCGATGACGCGCCGGCTCCCCCAGCGAAAGTCCTGTCACCATCGCTGGTAAGGCGAAGATCGCGCATGCGGCGTAAGCGACCTTCCATCCCCATCGGTCAGCGATGACGAGCGCAAGCGCCGCAGCAACAACCGACCCGATGCGCCAGCCGTACTGCGACATTCCCGCGCCGACGCCGAGCTCATGCGGTTCGAGCGATTCGATACGATAGGCATCAATGACTATGTCGAATGTCGCACCCGCAATAGCGACTAAAATTGCCGCTCGCGCGGTCACCATGAGACTTTCCTTAGGATCGACGAGCGCCAAATTCACGATTGCCGCCATCACCAAGATGCCGGCGAAGAGCAGCCACCCAACGCGTTGACCCAAATGGCCGATCAGCGGCAACCTCACCGCGTCGACTATCCATGCCCACAACCACTTTAGGTTATAGACAAGAAACGCAAGTGCGAAAGCCGTAACCGACTTTTTATCGATGCCGTCTTGGGCCAGTCGAGTAGTCAACGTTGCGGCGATCATTGCGTACGGTGCGCCGGATGAAATGCCAAGAAAGAGCGCGCCAAGCGGTGCAGGTTGCGTATAAGGCCGAATCGCCATAGGCAGGCGACTGCGCCATCCTTCAGTCATTGTTTTCATCCCGGTAGTATAAATGCAGCGTCGCTAACGCAAACTTTTCCGAGTATGAGCGATGTAAAAAATTGTAGCTTGACTCGTTGGTGCAGCCATACCGATAACGCTTGAAGGACGTCTTTTGATCCTGCTGCTCGGTTATGCGCAAAGTATAGAGCGTCTCGATGTGCATCGTGATCAATAACGCCAAAGAACGCCCGCCGACGGGATACGTCCAAGCCAGTGATCGACGTCGCGGGCAATGATCAGGGGACCGCTCGCTACTCGTGTTACCGAGTAATCCACGCAACACTCGTTACCCCGATCCATGATGTTCGTGGCTTCGAGAAATACATCGAGTTCGCCGTGCCGCAGCGCGAACGTGCGCTTTACACGTGCATCCAACGAATTAAACGCATTCAAGCGTTCTCCGTTACGCATACCGAACTCTACTTGCGAACCCTGCACCTCAAGGGCGGTCGTGGGCCATCCGGTGTGGTAAAGATCGGCTATCGTGAACGACCAAACGCCGCGCATCCACGTAATGCCGACGTTGAAGGTGTGCGTTTGATCCCAATTGCGCACGACATCCGCACCCGCGAGTCGATCGCGGACACGTGACCATGCGTAGTTAAACCAAGCATTCCAAGGGCCAGAGCGCATCGCCGCTTGGAATTCGATGCCATCGGCACGCGCACTGCTCGGCGCGATCACTGCACGATCGTATTCCACCTCAGGCAGTAACGAGAGCGGATCCAAGAGATTCTCATAACGAGGCTGCAGGCTCCGATAGTCTTTGCGATAAGCCTCGATGCGCCAAGTGAGATCCTTGGCCAATTCCTGTTCGACGCCGACGACATAGTGATCGGCATGCTGTGGCGGCCGAAAGCTCGTTACGCCGTCTTCCACTTGCAGCTCATTGATCGCCTGCGCTTGAAAGAACCGTCCCCAACTCGCACGCAGCTTGACCGAGGATGAAGGTGCAAAGAGCACGCCGGCCCGCGGACTAAATTGAGCGAAATGACGGCTCTGATATTCGCTTTGATCGTCGAAGCGAAGACCCGCGTTAATGGCCCAGCGAGTGGTCACGTCCAGACGCGCATCCCAATAGGCCGTTAGCTCATCCCCTTCAGGATCGACGACGGCAGCGTGTTGTTCGCGTAGCGGCGGCGAATAGGGGAATGGATGGCCGTTAAATTGCACGTCGCTTACATAGCGATAGCTGCCCTCGAGTCGTCGCATTTCGACACCAGCGCGCTGGTGCAAAATATTGCCTAGCCAGGCGTCGCGCCATGAGTGCGTGACACGGAAATTGACTATGTGAAAGGCGCGCAAGTCGACTACATCGGCTTGACGCAAGGGCGCATCGGTCGCCTGCCCGTAGCGATCGTTGGTGATGTCGGTAAAGCCCAGCAAAATTTCGCTGGCCATCGAATCCGACCAATCCCGCGAGACCGTCGACCAAACGTAGTTGTTCTTATATTCCGCCTGTGTCGTTTGCTGGCCGCCGTCCTTGCGCGCGTCGATCTCGTCGCGCGACCACAGCGCGCTTAAAGCGAAGCGCGTGTCGCTCCATGCATAATCGAGCCGCGCGAATCCGTCCGCGTAACTCAGCCGACCGAAATCGTTCTCGCTGAACTTCACCAGCTCCGACAAATTGCTGCGCCGGGCCGTCAAGAGAACATGCCCCGCATGATCCGCGAAGGCGAATGACGCCAAGCCATTCGCATGAAAGGCGCTCAGCCCAAGTTCGTAGTAGCGATCTGCGATCGGATGCACCGTTCGGGCATCGATGATCGCCGTCATGCGATCGCCGAAGGGCGATGGGAATCCGCCGGCATAGACTTCGATGTTGTCGATCAATCGCGCATCGAGGACGCTTACCGGGCTCAAGAAATTTTTCAGATGGAACGGTTCGTAAAGTCGCATCCCATCCAGCAAGATGCCGATCTCGTTCTGCGCGCCGCCGCGGATAGCGCCCACACTTTGCCAACCATTGCCTGCGGTGCCGGGCAATCGTTGCACGGCGCGCAGCGTTTCATCGCCCATTCGAGGCAAGTCATTAATTTGCGCTTGCGAGAACACGGCATCCGCTTCACCGACATTCGCGGCAAGACTGTAGCGACTGCTCTGGACGACGACTTCCGCCAGCGTCGCCGTGCTTAGGTTCTCCGTATTCCCGGAATTGCGCACCGGTGTCGATCCGCTGTCGATAGTGGGCTTGCGCACGATTGCATAGACGTTTTCCGCAACGGGCAATAGCGCGAGATTATGGTCGGCAAGAATTTCGCGAACCAGATCGAGCCCGCCTCTGGCTTTCGGCTCGACCGTCACTCGCAGTTCGTCATCGATGGTTTGGGAGTTGTAAATAAAAACCAACCCCTGACTGCGCAAGTCGCTTAAGACGGCGACGATGCGACGACCGGCAATGTCGGATTTAGCTTCCGCGCCGCTCGAAGCAAGCCCAAGACAAAAGAGCATGGCCGCCAAACAGACGGGCAACGGCAAACCGAAAATGACGACCGTCTTGCGCAACGTTACGGACAATCCCCCCCGACAGGCGTGGAATGGTAATCGGTAACGCAGAAGTTAGAAATGGCGACGACTACTCGTACCGATGTCCCTGAAATTGCTCGAAGGCGGTCTGATAGATAGCGACGGCAAGGTCCGTCAAATCGCCGTCTCCCGAGGCTGCGGTGTAACGATCGGCATTGCGGTCGTAAAACAATGTCCGTGTTTGCTTGCCCAAACCAAGTACGGCGAGCTTGCGGTCGCGATAGGCAGCGACATCGTAGTTATGATTGAACAAGACAATGCGCTGGTCCTCGCATTGTGTGGATTCGCACGCGAGCACGTTAGTGCCGAAAAAGGGGGCCTCGTATTCCAACCCAAGCAATCCCAACACCGTGGGAGCGACATCGATCTGACCCGTGATCGTTTCGACCTGCTTCGGCCGCACATGCTTGGGCGCATAGAAAAGCATCGGAATCTCGTAAGTGCGCAAGGGAATTTCGGCCTTGCCGTACACGCGTGCGCCGTGATCGGCGACGACCACGAACAACGTGTTGTCGAACCATGCACGGTGCCGCGCCTGATCGAGAAAGTATCCCAGTGCGTAGTCCGCATAGCGGACACCGGCCGGACGACCGCCGCCGGCTGCCGGCACGCCCGGCACCCCCTCGCGGAAGGTAAAGGGCTTGTGATTCGACGTCGTCATGATGAGCGAGAAAAAAGGTTTGTTGGAATCCCCCCCCTTGTCGCAATATGCGTCGTAGTACGCAAGAGCGCGGTCGAACAAGTCCTCGTCGCTCACCCCCCAAACGTTTGCGAACCGCACGTTCGGGATATCGGTTCGATCGACCACGTCGAATCCGTTATGGGCGAAGAAGTAGTTCATGTTGTCGAAGTACCCGTAGCCGCCGTAGATGAAACTGGTCCGATAGCCGGCTTTTTCCATCACGCTTCCCCAGGTGGCAATGCGTTCGTTATTCGGTCGACGCAGAATCGACACGCTTGGGATCGGCGGAAATGACGCAGCGATGGCCTCAAGACCGCGCACGGTCCGTGTCCCGGAAGCATACATATGCTGAAACCACATCCCACGCTGCGCATACGCATCGAAATTCGGCGTGAGATCTTGCTGCGAACCATATAGCTTGCTGAATTCCGCACCGAATGCTTCTTCGACGACGACCACGACGTTCAACTTGCCAAGCCCCTTTGGATCGGCGACGAAATGCCGCGTCAACCGACCCTGATCGCGATGGGTAAGCGCGCCGCCTTCGCGCGACAGAAAATCGGTCAGCGTTGCAAAATTTGTCTTGGAGTCGCGCTCGGCGTAATAAGCGTGGTAGTCAATCTCGCTGGTGCGAGCAGCGCGAAAGAAACTACTGATGCCGTTCGCCGCAAGTTCGTTTGCAACGCGATTCGACGAGAACTCGAAGGTGTCCGTCTTCACGAATGCGATAACCACACCGACAGCCACGACATGCAGTAAGGCTGGAACGACATTTTGTTGCGACATTCGTGGTTCTGGTTGCCGGTCGTCGGAAAGCAACCTCTTGCGCAACAACCAAGCAAAAGCGGCGCCGACGAGCAGCGCTACAACGACTACGGTACCGACCGGATATTCGGCACGAATGTCGCCGATCACTTCGGTCGGATACATCAGGTAGTCGAAAGCAACTAAGTTGAAGCGAGCGTCGAACTCCTCGAAGAAGAAATACTCCGTCGCGGTCAGAAACAACAATCCCGACAGAAGCGCCGCGGAGGCGACGATCAGCAGCACGCGCGCAACGCGCGTTTGCCGCCAGCGATCGGAAGTCCACCAACAATAGAGCGTCAGCGGCAAGAATAGATACGCCGCTTCAGCGAGATCGTTAATAGTGCCGATCGGAACGATCCAAGCCAGCGACGGCGCATTCACATCCGCGCCGCGCCCGAAGTTCCACCAGAGAATTGCCCGCAATAGCACGCCGACAGCGACGTAGGCAGCCGCCAAGATATAGACCGGCGCATAACATGCTAACGAAAAGCGGCGTTGCGATTGCATAAGTCTCGTTTCGATGCAGCTTCGTCAAACGCAAGAAGCCGACGGAGCTTGTTGCAGCGTTAGACGAAGCTCGGCGGGCAAATCAATCGCGGAGTCGAAAGCGCCGATGAGACTTAAGAACGGAACCAATGATCAGATCAAAGACGAATGTCTATCGAGGTGGATTGGGTGCTGGAAACGAAGGGCGTCGTCGCAAGGACGGCGCGCAACGCCTGTTCGGGGCCGAGTGCCGCGATAGAGCCGTGCAGAATCAGCGTTTCCGCTTGTTGGCGAACCTCGGACGAGGAATAGCGAATGGACTTTCCGGTTTCGCGCGCCACCCAATCTAGAAATCGAGCAAGCGATTGATTCTCGATGTCGAACGACGGAGCTGCTTGGACAGCCCATTGCCAACTTGCATCCCACGGCGACAACGATTGACGTTCGATCTCGCCCCGCTCGCCAAATGCCACGCGTTCGCCAAGCACGGCTTGAATTTGCCCGCCGTCCCTCGCGATGGCAACTCTGCCCTCGCGCACGCTCACCTCCACCCTATCTGCCAGCAACTGAGCCTGATATTGCGTACCCACATGCTCGATCGCGCCGAATCGGGTTTGCACGACGAGGGGCGCACGCCGCTCGAGCGGCGCATCGACATAGACACGCCCGCGCTCCAACGCCGCGCGGTCCGCCGCCACAAACTGCAGCAGCGAGCTGCGATCGACGCGTAATGACAGCCCGCTGTCGAACGCGATCGCAACGCTCGTCGCTGCATCAGTGCGCAACAGCATGCCGACACTCAATTTCTCGCCGGGCCCAATGTCACGCCAACTTTCGCCCTGCGTCGCGCTCACTTGCGCAAAGCCGGTGTGCGCATCGGCTTGGATCTTGGCAATCGATGCCACCGACTGCGGGCTCGCAATCGGTTTTAAGAAAGTCCTGGCCAACAAAGCAACGCCTAACACGGCGACGATGAGGCTTGCGGCAATACCGTAGCCAAACGCACGTTTGCGGCGAGTGCGCTCAGCAACCACTTCCCGCCACTCGGCATGGACGATCGCACGCACTTCGCTCGCAAGTTCGGCACTCGGTTCGCTGCGAGCGCCTACTTCCCGCAGCAGCCGCTCAATGCTCGCGTCGTCGCTTTCGATCGGGCGATCGTCGTTCATCGTGTTCATGCGTCGACTCGCATTGCTGCCAATATGTCGGCGGCGGTGGATCCGAACACGGTTTCCAGCGCTTCCCGAAAAGCCGTCCGAGCGCGCGCCAGCAAGGATTGCGCGGCCGTGTGCCCAACTCCTAACCGCTCGCCAATTTCTTCGACGGAGCGTCCTTCGACATATTTCCATTCGAGGACATCGCCGTAGCGGCCAGGCAATCGATCGAGGACCGCTTGCACTAAGCGCCGTGTCTCTTCACTGCTGTATTTTTCTTGAGGCTGATCGCTCGCCGGCGCCGCCAAAGACTCGAGCGCGGCCATGACCTCGGGACGCTCGTCGATCGGTACGACGCGATCGGCATAACGCCGCTCTGCGCGCAGATAGTCAGCGATCTGATGACGGGCGATCTGACACACCCAGCTGAAGAGCGCCGCCTCGCCGCGAAACTGGCCCAAGTTGCGAATGGCTTTGACCAGCGTCGCTTGCACGACCTCCTTTGCCGCTTCGACGTCGGCCTGCACCCGCGGCAGCACAAAGCGGTAAACGCGCGGAAAGAAGTCAGCGAAGAACGCGTTGAACGCACGTTCTTTGCCGGCCAACATTTCCCGCACCAGTTCGCTTTCGGTCACGTCCGCTCACTCGCATTCGTAGCCCAGAATTCGTAGCCCAGAGTAGGACGGCCGCAGGGCGATAAATCAATCGCCCATCCACCGAGATTCATTCCGAGAACCGCTTCACAATCCGACCCGGTAGAATGCCCACCGCTCTTTGCACACAGCCGACTGAAATCCCATGCCAGAACCTCGTTCCTTCATCCAACTCTGCCTCGATCTCGGCGTCCTTCGCTTCGGTGAGTTCAAACTGAAATCCGGCCGAACAAGCCCGTATTTCTTCAATGCGGGACTTTTTAACACCGGAGGCGCCATTGCAGCGCTAGGCCGCTTCTACGCGCAAGCCATCGTCGATTCCAAGATCGAGTTTGACATGCTATTCGGTCCCGCCTACAAGGGAATTCCGCTCGTAGCTACCGCGGCCGTGGCGCTGAACGACCAGCATCGACTCGATATGCCATGGGCGTTCAATCGCAAGGAGGCGAAATCGCACGGCGAGGGCGGCAGTATCGTCGGTTCACCGCTCAAAGGCCGGGTTCTAATCGTGGACGACGTCATCACGGCAGGCACCGCCATTCGCGAATCCATCGAAATTATTCGAGCTGCCGGCGCAACCCCGGCAGGCGTGGTGTTGGCCCTCGATCGTCAAGAACGAGGACAAGGCGATATGTCTGCCGTCCAAGAAGTCGAACAGTTGTTTCAATTGCCCGTGGCCAGCATTCTGAAGTTGGAAGGTCTCATTGCGCACCTGGCTGCGGATTCCGCGGCGCACGACCCTAACCGCGCCACACTATTGACTGCGGTTCGGCAGTATCGTGAAAACTGGGGCCTGCGCTAACGCTGCCCAACGGCCGACCAATGGCCAACCAATGACTCGAGCCGACGGATCAAACCGAACCCGACGCCCTGCTTCTGTTTCACGGCAAGGGGGCGCAAAATGCCGTCCTTAGTAACGAGTCGAGGGCCTCGTATGAAGAACGTTAGCCGCACCGCGTTCCTGCTGTTCGTCGTCGGTGCATTGCCGGCATCCGCCGCCAACTTCTATCGCTGCAAAGACGCGCACGGCAAACCGCACTACTCCATGTCGATGCCTCCCGAATGCGAAGGCCTCGATACCCAGGTGCTCAACGAAAAGGGCAATGTCGTTGAAGTCATCGAAGGCGAAGCCAGCCGCGCAAAAACGCTGGCGCGCGAAGCCGAGGAAGCGGCGGCGCTCAAGGCTCGCAACGACCAACTACAGCGCGATCGTGTTCTTCTCGAAACTTATTTGGCGGTCTCCGACATCGAACGATTGCGCGACCAGCGCCTGGAGCTGCTCCAAGCGCAGCTGAAGGTAGCCGAACAGCATATCGGCACGCTCCAGGAGCGCCTCAATCAGCTCAAGCAACAATCAGCACGTTTTAAACCCTACAGCGATGCTCCGGATGCACGTCCCTTGCCCGATCACATTGCCGAAGCGCTCATCGGCACCATTCGAAGCATTGCGGTGGATCGGGAGACCATGCAAACCAAGACGGACGAACAAACGCAACTTGCCGCCAATTTCGATCGCGACATCAAGCGATTTAAAGAGCTTAAAGCCAAGAAATAAACTACTTAAGACCGGAACTGCCGAACCCGCCGGCGCCGCGCTCAGTGGCGGCAAACTCGCTCACGACGTCGAACTCGACCTGAGCGACCGGCACGACAACCAGTTGCGCAATGCGTTCGCCAGGCTGAATAGTGAATGCTGCCCGACCGCGATTCCAAACCGATACGAATACTTGGCCTTGATAGTCGGAATCGATGAGTCCGACCAAATTACCCAGCACGATGCCGTGTTTGTGCCCGAGCCCCGAACGAGGCAGCACGATGGCCGCATAGCCGGAATCGGCCAAATAAATGGCGATGCCCGACGGAATGAGCTGCGTGTCACCGGGATGCAGTTCGATCGGCGCGTCGATGCACGCGCGTAAATCCACGCCCGCCGAACCTGTCGTTGCATACTGCGGAAGCGGATACTCGCCGCCGATTCGCTGATCGAGAATTTTGATCTGTACTTTACGCACTGTTGAGGAACCTCTGATACATCGAACGCTGCATCGCAAATTGCCGCGCATCGCGCGTGTCACGATCCTCGCGTCGATTTGGACTGAGTCGATTTGGAGCTGGGGGATCGAAACTAGGGAACTCTAATTTATTCGTCACACCGGCGTAGGCCGGTGTCCATTTCTTCGGGTCGGATGGATTCCGACTTTCGTCGGAATGACGTAGGTGAATGAATCAAACCTCCCTTAATTCTTTTTCTTATGGCGCTCGGCGATCAAGGCAACCAATTGCCGTGCGAGCAGCGTTTTCGACGCCAGAGGCAATTCGACTTTGCCGCCCCCCGGCCAATAGACGGTGAGCGCGTTATCGTCTTTGTCGAAGGCCAATCCATCGCCCACCTTGTTCGCCGCAATCATGTCGAGGCTCTTCGTTTCGAGTTTTTCGAGCGCATTCTGTTCGACATTCTCGGTCTCCGCCGCGAACCCCACCAGGAAAGGATGGCTTGCCGCGCGCGCAATCGTCGCCAATACATCAGGCGTGCGCGCCAGCGGCAGCGTCAGCGCTTCCTGGGTCTTTTTGATCTTCTCGCGCGAAGCCAATGCCGCCTTGTAATCGGACACCGCGGCAGCGGCGACGAAAATATGAGCGCCGATCAGATGAGTGCGCACCGCGTCGAGCATTTGCTCCGCCGTCTCCACATTGGCAACCGTTATTCCGGTCGGCGGCGTAATGCCCACCGGACCCGTGACTAAAACCACTTTCGCGCCCGCGTCGCGCGCTGCTTGCGCGACGGCATAGCCCATTTTTCCGGAGCTGCGATTACTGATGTAACGAACCGGATCGATACGCTCGCGGGTCGGGCCGGCGCTGACGACAACCTTCAGCCCCGCCAATAGATGGGTGACTGCAATATTTGCGGAGACGGCTTCAGCAATCTCCCTGGGCTCCAGCATCCGGCCGGGTCCGGTTTCACCGCAAGCTTGATCGCCGCTGGCCGGCCCCAAGACACGAACGCCACGTTCTTCCAGCAGACGCACGTTGGCCTGCGTCGCCGCATTCATCCACATCATGTGATTCATCGCCGGTGCGACTGTAATGGGCGCCGTCGTCGCGAGACACAGCGTGGTTAGCAAATCGTCCGCGAGTCCGTGTGCCAGGCGCGCAAGGAAATCGGCGCTCGCCGGTGCGACCACGATTTCATCGGCCCACCGAGCGAGTTCGATATGCCCCATGGCGGCTTCGGCATTCGTATCCCAAAGATCGGTGCGCACGGCAGAACCCGAGACGGCTTGCAGCGTTAGCGGCGTTACGAATTGGGTCGCTCCGAGTGTCATGACGACCTGTGTCTGCATGCCGCGTTCGATTAAACGGCGTACGACGTCCGGACTTTTATAGGCGGCGATGCCTCCGGTGACGCCGACCAAAATTCGTCGGCCTTTTTCAGTGGGGGAGCCAGGCACCGCATTTGAAGTTGTCATGGCGGCGGATTATGGCGGTGGGCATGGGGGACGGCAAACGCTCATCGTTATGCACTGCCAACGGAGCGCCATAAGAACGACTACGGCCCGGACAATCTACCCATTTGCAGACCTTTCTGACCTGGAAGACCACCGCACCACTGCCGAGAATGACGATCTTTCACAAGGAGTCCGGTATGTCGATTCGCGATTGGCCCGCGGCGGACAGGCCCCGCGAAAAGTTACTGAAACTCGGCCCGGAATCGCTGACCGAAGCCGAGCTCGTTGCCATTTTTCTTAGGACCGGCACGCGAGGCCGCAGCGCCGTAGATGTCGCCCGCGATTTGCTGGTCAAATTTCGGTCGCTGCGCGGTCTGCTAACGGCCGATCGAAAAACGGCCTGCGCATGCCCAGGACTTGGGCCAGCGCGATACGCCGCACTCCAGGCGTCGTTAGAGCTAGCTCGACGTCACTATCAAGAGCTGATGCAGTCCGGGTCCGCACTGACGAACCCTCGGAGCACGAGGGACTATCTTCGGATGCGGCTCCGGGACCTCGATCACGAGGTGTTCTGCTGCCTCTACCTGGATAACCGCAACCGAGTCATCGCCTGCGAGGAGCTTTTCCGAGGCACCATCGATGGCGCTACCGTCCATCCTCGCGAGGTAGTGAAACGAGCGCTTTCGCACAACGCAGCCGCCGTAATCCTGGCTCATAACCATCCCTCCGGCGTGGCGGAACCCAGCCAGGCCGACGAGCTTATTACCCGTAGAATCAAGGAGTCGCTGGCAACCGTGGACATTCGAGTCCTGGACCACCTAGTCGTCGGCGACGGGTACTGCGAATCGATGGCGGAGAGGGGGATGGTGTGAGCGAAGGCATGAGAATGGGGCGTGGGGACTGGGATCCGGGACCTAGGGAAGAGGTTCTTCTGACCCAGGCCCAAGCCCTATTCCTCTATGTCCTTGCCGATACGGCAGCTCACTGGTATAAAGCGCGACTCGTTTTTGGACCCATCTGCCCCTAGGGCAGGGTCTGTTCTCGGCTAGGAATTGTGTCATGTCCAGAGTCTGTCAAATTACCGGCAAGCGTCCGATCACCGGCAACACGGTATCGCATGCTAACAACCGCCGCCGCCGCCGCTTTCTCCCTAACCTGCACACGCAGCGTTTTTGGCTGGAAAGCGAACGCCGCTTCGTAAGCTTGCGCATCTCCACCAAGGGTCTGCGCACCATCGAAAAGAAGGGCGTGGAAGAAATCGTCAAGGAACTGCGCGCTCAAGGCGTCGCCGTCTAATCATCGAGGACAGTCCCCATGCGCGAAAAGATCAAACTCGTCTCGACGGCCGGCACTGGCCATTACTACACCACCACGAAGAACAAGCGCCTCCATCCCGATAAGATGGAAGTCAAGAAGTACGATCCCAAAGTGCGCAAGCACGTGGCGTACAAAGAGTCGAAGATCAAGTAAGTCTCTGTACCGAATCGAATCCAAGAATCCCGCCGACTGGCGGGATTTTTTTGCCTAGCTTTTGCCCTCACCCCAACCCTCTCCCGGTTGCGGGAGAGGTCGCGCAGTGCGCGCGGGTGAGGGGGTCTTCGTTTCGTAGTTCCACCATAATAGGCCGATGCCCGAGTTACCCGAAGTCGAGACAACCCGCCGCGGTATTGCACAAGCGGTCACGGGACAACGCATTGCCAGCGTCGAGGTGCGCGAACCGCGTTTGCGCTGGCGTTTGCCGGACGACTTTGCAACGCATCTCGCGCTACAAAAGGTTTGCGAAGTGCGCAGGCGCGCCAAGTACTTGTTGCTCGATCTGGATCGCGGCACGTTGATCGTGCACTTAGGGATGTCCGGTAGCTTGCGTGTGCTGCCCGCGAGTACGCCACTGCTCAAGCACGATCACGTCGATCTGGTGCTCGAATCGGGGGATTGCTTGCGCTTTAACGATCCACGGCGCTTCGGCAGCATGCACTACACCAACGAGGATCCTGCGCGGCATGTGCTGCTGAGAAAACTTGCGCCCGAACCCTTGGACGATGCATTCGATGCCGATTATCTGATTGCCAAAGCTCGCGGCAGAAAAGTAGCGATCAAGCAATTCATCATGAACGGCAATTTAGTCGTGGGCGTGGGAAACATCTACGCGAGCGAAGCCTTGTTTCGCGCGAGGATCAAACCGACCCGCGGAGCCGGGCGCGTTAAACACGACGAACTTGCCAAGCTGGTAAAAGCCATTAAAGCAGTTTTGACGGCGGCATTGCGCGCCGGCGGCACCACCTTGCGCGACTACGTCAATGCCGAAGGAACGCCGGGCTACTTTCGGCAGAAATTGTTCGTGTACGAGCGCGCGGGAGAACCGTGCCGCGTCTGCAAGACGAAGATCAAACAACTGCGCAGCGGCCAGCGCTCGACCTATTACTGCCCCAAATGTCAGAAGTAATCGACGTCGCCCTTAGTAGACCAGGCCAACGCCGGCGCCGCGCGGGTCGGATGCCGCTTTCACTTCGCCGGTCTTCTTGTTCCACGTAACCACTTCCAGATTGCCGTAGGTGGTCTGCATGTCGCGAAGCGTGTGACCGCGTTTTTCCAATGTCGTTTTTTCGTCGACCGTAAACGCATTGGATTCGAAGCTTACGACGTCCGGACGATATTGGTGGTGATAGCGAGGCAGCGCGACGATTTGCTCCGCAGTCTTGCCATCCATCCATTCGAGCACGCCGAGCAACACCATGCCGATGATGCGGCTGCCGCCCGGCGTTCCCAGGATCATCATCCCATCCTTAGTTTCCACGAAAGTCGGCGTCATGCTCGACAACATGCGCTTGCCCGGGGCAATCGAATTGGCGTCGCCGCCAACCAGTTGAAAGCCATTTGGTACACCCGGTTTCATCGAGAAATCGTCCATCTCGTTATTCAACAAAATGCCGGTGCCGGACACCATGATTCCCGAGCCGAAGAAGAAATTGATGGACATCGTCGCCGCGACGCGATTGCCCTTGGCGTCGAGTACGGAGAAATGCGTCGTTTGCATGCCAGCCTGGCCCGGCTCGACGATGCCGGGCAGTGCATCGCTTGGCGTCGCTCGATCCATGCGTATCGAGGCACGCTGACCGGCTGCATAGAACGGATGAATGAGCTTCTCGATCGGAATCGAGACGAAATCGGGATCGCCCAAATACTCAGCGCGATCGCGATGCACGCGGCGCATCGCTTCGATCACAAGGTGCTTGCGGGTTGCGCTGTCTACCGTGGTGAGATCGAAACCGGACAAGATATTCAAGGCATCGATCAACGCGATGCCGCCGGACGAAGGCGGCGGCGCCGATACGATCTTCGCACCGCGATACTCGCCCACCACCGGCTTGCGTTCTTTCGCCCGATAGTTGGCGAAATCTTCCAGCGTCCAAATGCCGCCGAGTTCACGCACGCCGCTTACCAGCCGTTCGGCGAGCGGGCCACTGTAAAATCCCTTGGCGCCTTGAGCAGCGAAAATGCGCAACGACTTTGCGAGTTCGGGATTCTTGATGATCGCGCCTTCGGCGGGCGCTTCTCCATCGACGAGATAAATCTCGGCGGCATCCGGCGATTTCGCGATGACGGCTTTGCGGCCGTTGATGCTACCGCGGAGACGCGTATACAACGGGAACCCTTCCTCCGCCAAACGGATTGCCGGCTGCAAGCTTTGTTTCAGCGGCAGCTTGCCGTACTTCGAGGCCATCCAAGCAAGCCCTGCGGGTTCGCCGGGAATTCCCGCCGCCAACGCCGTATTGACGGAAAGACCGCGAATCGGATTGCCGTCCTTATCGAGGTACATATCGCGAGTCGCCGCCTGGGGAGCGACTTCGCGCGCGTCGATCATGGTCTCGAAGTTGTCGGACGCGCGATGGATCAGAAAGAAAGCACCGCCGCCCAATCCCGAACTGGTCGGCTCGACGACAGCAAGCGCCCCGGCCACGGCGACCGCCGCATCGAAGGCATTGCCGCCCTCGCGAAGAATCTGCATTCCCGCTTCGGTCGCGAGCGGATGCGCACTGGCGATGGCTGCTTTTCCGGGTACGGCGGCCGCACCGGCGCCGCTCGCCGTCGCCAATAGCAGCAGCGTAGCGGCAGCGTATTTGATGGACAGACGCTTCATCGCTTGCCGCCTGTCCCGCGACCTCTCGCTGCTCGTGCGCTGTTTTTTGGCGTGCTGGATTTTTGTGCCGCGACCTTCTGCCCGTCGCCATTTTTTTTCTTGAACGCCGTCTGTAACGCCGCGGCCACCAACGGATGAACGAACTGTTTCACTTTGCCGCCGAAACTGGCGATCTCGCGCACACGCGTCGACGACACGAACATGAATTGCTCGGTCGGCGTTAGAAAAACGTAGTCGACTTTGTCGGAGAGATGCCGGTTCATCGTGGCCAATTGAAACTCGAAATCGAAATCCGACACCGCTCGAAGTCCGCGCACGACCACGCCAAGGCCGTTCTTTTGCGCGAAGTCGACCGTAAGACCCGCATAGCTCGTCACCTCGACGTTCTCGATGCCGGCCAATACCTGCTTCGCGAGCGACACTCGCTCCTCCACGGAGAAGAGCGGCGCCTTGCCGGGATTGGCGGCGATCGCCACGACTACGCGTTCGAAAATCGTCGCCGCACGGCGAACCAAATCGGCATGCCCGTTAGTGATCGGATCGAACGTTCCCGGATACATTGCTTGCGTCATACGGTTACTCGCTGGGTGATTCGCTCACGCGTCGCCGTGCCAAATGATAGCCGACTTGACCGGCAGTTTTGCTTTTGACGAACGCCCAATGCGCCGGTAGCGGCGGCGCGCCGTCGTCCGCCGCGCTTTCGAGATAAATGAGCGCCTTTGCCGCCAACCATCCGTTCTCTTCCAACCGTCGGCAAATTTCCGACAATGAACGCGAAGCAAAAGGAGGATCGAGAAAAACGATATCGAACGCCGAGCTAGGACCTTTCAGCCACGGCATGGCATCGGCGACGACAACCTCGGCATTCGCGGCCTGCAAACGAGCCAACGTGTCGCGCAGGTAACGTCCGACGACCGGCTCCCGTTCGACAAACACGGTATACGACGCGCCGCGCGAGAGCGCCTCGAACCCCAGTGCGCCGCTACCTGCAAACAAGTCGAGGCAGCGAGCGCCTTCGATATCCAATTGCAGCCAATTGAACAACGTCTCACGAACACGATCGGGCGTCGGCCTTATCGACTCGATCGAAGGAAATTCCAATTTCCGACCGCGCCACCGACCGCCCACGATGCGCACCGTGCTTTGTGCTCTTTTCACGCGAACTGCCGCACAACGGTATGCCATGCCGCCACTACGTCGCTCACCGAAATGCCCAGCATCGAGGGTTCACCGTCCCACACCCCCGTTAAACAAGCGACGCGAGCATTCGGCCCGGTCGGCGCATAGGTGGCCGGTTGCATCTTGCCGAACAATGCCACTACAGGACACCCCACTGCTGCCGCCACGTGGGCGGGACCCGTATCCACCGATATCATGCCGACTGCGCGCTCGCCAAGCGCGATCAAACGGGCAATAGGCGCATCGTTCGCGATGTTATGTGCGTTTTGAATGCGGGCCGCTTGTAAGATCTCTTCGTTGAGCGGTGCTTCCTGCGGAACGCCCAGCATCAGAATAGCGTGATGAGGATGCGCGTCGCGCAACGCTTGCAGCACAGCTGCCCAGTTCGCTTCCGGCCAGTACTTCGAGTTGCTGCTGCGAGTGCGCGAACCGCGACGCATCGTGCGCTTGTTTCCGACTTGAATCAGGATCAACGGCGTATCGGTCAGAGCGCGCGACGCAAGCCAGGATTTCAGCGCTTCGCGTCTTTGTTCCGACACGAGCAATTCGCCGTGCGCGCGCGGCAAGCCGGGCAAGTTCAAATCGCCGCCACCCATGGAAAGAGGATTACGATAGGCGAACTTCTGCAAGAGATCGCACATGTGCGGCCCCGGCACTCCCGGAAGATTAAAATACTCGCAGCTATCCGCCTTGCTCCAACCGGCACGCGCAAGCAAGCGACGCATTTTTTTATTGTCTTGATCGGCAAGCCAGGTGGGACCCGATCCGCGTTCGCGAAGCGCTCGCATGAGCGCCCATTGATCCGGCTTGAGCCAATAAGGCCAGCGGCGGCTCCCCACCAAATAGAGGTCTCCCACTCCGGGTTGGCCTTCGAACAACGGGCGCGTCCATCCGCCGGACCCGACAATGTCCACGGGAACGCCGAACCGCTCATGCAGGTGCCGGATCAAAACCGTGAGAATCGTCATGTCGCCGAGTGCGCCGAAGCGGACGATCAGCGGACGTGAACCCAGCGAATGTGAATGGGCAGGCAGCGACATCTTGTTCATAGAAGCCCAAGATTATCGCTTAATCGCCCTACCGAATTCGACTGCGACCGGATGGACGCTCCCTCGACGCTACTACTCTCGATACCACTGCACGCGTCGAGTGGCGAGCATGACGGCCGCAAGCGCAATGAACAGCGTGATCGCACCCATTAGCAACGCATATTGCTCTGATAAAACCAGCATGTAGAGAATGGTATACGTGGTCGCCATCGCTCCGCCGACAACCAGTCCGCGTCCCGAACCCTGTAGAGCTGCGCTTGTATAGGTCGTCAACAATCCAACCAGTGCGCACGCTGCTGTCCAGTAGGCATAGGCGAAGTGCAGGTGCTCGGTCAAAGCGATCAAGAGTAGGTAAAAGACGCTGAGCGCAAGTCCAATTAGCAGGTACTGCATGGGATGCACCGCCACCTTGCCGATTTGCTCCCACGCGAAGAACGAAAGAAACGTAAGCGCGATGAACAAGAACGCGTACTTCACCGCGCGTTCGCTGCGCTGGTACACATCGATGGATTGAAACAGCTGAACTCCGAAGGCGGAATTTACCAGCTGCGACCCCTCTATTTCGGCATCGAGCCACGATTGGCTGTACGTACGGTTTAGTTCCAACACTTGCCACGTTGCATGGAATCCGTCGTTTTCAATCGTGCGCATCGACGGCAGAAACGGCCCTAAGAACTTTGGATCGGGCCAGGCAGACGTCATTGTCACGGCCGTGGTCGCGCCGAGCGGCAACAGGAAAAAATTGCGGCTGCCGGCCAGTAACATTTCAAACTCGAACTTCATCGGCGCGGCCTTCTCGGCTGAGAGCTCAAGATCGGCGTCGATGCCTGAATACACGCCTGCGGACGCGGGTGCGAACGTAAGCTTGCCGCCATCCATGGTGGCGCGGCTGAGCTCCCGCAGGCTCTTCGCATCGGACAGCGGTAAACGCAGTCGAGCGCGATCGAAGCGATAAGCCTCCTCCGCACTATTCTTTGCGGCGGCCTGAGCAAGCGAATTGGCGGCAAACTCGCCGGAAACTTTCACCCGCGCGAGATACACCGGCACTTCGTAAATTCCCACACGCCGTTTCTCGGGCTGATCGATGATTTCGACGTTCATGTTCAACGTCGTCGGCAGCACATACAAATGGCGACGCACGGAAATGCGCTCGCCTTTTTCATTGCGCTCGGCACGATCCACGGGGATTACCAGCATCGGTCCGCTCGTCGTGACATCTCCGCCCCACCCCTCGGCAACTGCTGCGTAAGCTCGATCGCGCATCGAAGTTCGCTCGCTAACCAAATCCTGCAGCATCGACAGAGGAATCATCAGCGTCAACGCAATAAGACCGATCACGATCCCCCTGCCCGTCACGGAACCGGATGAAAGAAGTTTCAGCGCCATGGAACGCACTCCCGCATTGGTGAATTACTTGTTCACCGCGGAGGCTATCGGGCGTTCATGGCCGTTCCCCTGCCGAATTCGGGCGAATCGTGGCGCACGATGCCGGAGGGGGTTTGTTAGAATTCTCGCCTCATCACTCCGTCGTAGTCCTCATGTTCGGCTTCAAATCCAAATCAACCGAGAACGCTTCGCAAAATGTCGGTTTCTTCGGCCGCCTAACACGTGGGTTGAGTCGCAGCGCGTCGCGCCTGACAGAAGGTCTCGCCAATCTCTTGCCGGGCGGCAAAATCGATGAGGCGTTGCTGGATGAATTGGAAGCGCGGCTCATCATGGCCGACGTCGGTGTCGACACCACCGCCGCCATTCTTGGCTCGCTCCGCAGTCAGGTCGCCCGCAAAGAGCTGAACGATTTACCTGCGTTGCTCGCGGCCTTACGTAAATCCATGGTGGAAATTCTTGCGCCGAGCGCGCAACCCCTCCCGTTGGAGCCGACTAAAAAGCCATTCGTCGTATTGGTCGTGGGCGTGAACGGTGCCGGCAAGACGACGACGATCGGCAAGCTCGCGCGAACACTGGTTGCGGATAAGCATTCGGTAATGCTCGCGGCGGGCGACACTTTCCGCGCGGCTGCGGTTGAGCAATTGCAGGTATGGGGCACGCGCAATCGCGTGCCGGTGGTGGCACAAGCCACGGGCGCCGATCCTGCTGCGGTCGTATTCGATGCACTGCAATCGGCCCAAGCCAAGGGTGTCGACGTATTGATCGCCGATACCGCAGGCCGCCTGCACACTCAATCGAATCTGATGGAGGAGCTTAAAAAGGTAAAGCGCGTACTGGGGCGACTCGATGCAAACGCCCCGCATGAAGTGCTCCTGGTGTTGGACGGCAGTCAAGGTCAAAACGCGCTTCAGCAGGCAAAACTCTTTCACGAAGCGCTCGGCGTAACCGGCGTGGTGGTCACGAAACTCGATGGAACGGCGAAAGGCGGCATCGTGCTGGCGCTGGCCGGCAAAATGAAACTGCCGATTCGCTTTATCGGCGTCGGTGAAGCCGCCGAGGACTTCGCCGTGTTCGATGCCGAGCAGTTCGTCGATGCCCTGCTACAAGCTCCCGACAAACCATGATTCGCTTCGACCACGTTTTCAAGCGCTACGACAACGGCCGCGAGGCCCTGGCGAACCTAACGCTTGAAATCGGCAAGGGTGAAATGACCTTTCTCACTGGGCACTCGGGCGCCGGCAAGTCGACGTTCTTGAAGTTAATCGCATTGATCGAGCGGCCTTCACGCGGTCAACTCGTGGTGAACGATCAGAATTTGAATACGATCGGCCGGCGAAAAATCCCTGCCTACCGGCGTCAGGTCGGCATGGTGTTTCAAGACCACAAACTCCTGGTCGATCGCACGGTGTTCGATAACGTCGCCCTGCCGCTCATCGTGGCGGGAGTAGCAGCACGCGAGATCGGCAAACGCGTGCGTGCCGCGCTAGACCAGGTGGGATTGCTTGTCTACGAACAAAGTAGACCGCTTGAGCTTTCAACGGGAGAACAACAGCGGGTGGGCATCGCGCGCGCGGTGGTTAGCAAGCCTCCGATCCTGATCGCCGACGAACCGACCGGAAATCTCGACCCGGATTTGTCTCTCGATATCATGCAAACCTTTCGGCGCTTCAGCGAAGTCGGCGTGACGGTGCTCATCGCCAGCCACGATGTGCGCTTGATTCAGCAATTCGCGGCCAGAGTGATTCGTCTGGAAGGCGGAAAGGTCGTCGGATGATAGCGTCGATTAAAACCTGGGCGGCGCGACACGCACAAACCGCCGTCGGCACGCTGGGTCGACTGTCGCAACAGTGGCTGCCAAGTGCATTCATGGTGCTAGTCATCGGTATTGCACTGACGCTGCCTGCCTGCCTGCAACTCGTGCTGATCAATGCACGCTTGGCCAGCGGCGACTGGAATCGAGCCGTGGAAGTATCCGTGTACTTTAAATCGGGCACGGCAATCGCGCAGGTCGAGCAGCTTGCCGCTGCCACCCGCCGACGCGGCGACGTATCGAACGTACGCGTGATCCCCGCCGACGCTGCCTTGGTCGAATTTCGCAAACAGTCGGGATTCGGGGAGGCCCTCGCTGCGCTGAACGACAATCCGTTGCCACATGCCATGATCGTGCGTCCACGGGCAGACGCAATTCGCGGAACGGCGCTGGCCGAACTCGTCGACGCCTTGCGGCAGTCGCCTGAAGTCGAGCTAGCGCAACTCGATGCCGCGTGGGTAGAACGTTTCAACGCCATTCTGGACATTCTCAATCGCGCCGCGGTGATAGTCGGAGTCTTGTTGGCCCTGGCGGTCGTGGTCATCGTCGGCAACGCAATTCGTGCAGACATTCAATCGCGACGCGACGAAATCGAGGTCGCAAAGCTGGTGGGTGGAAGCGACGCCTTCGTGCGCAGACCGTTTCTCTACACCGGCATTTGGTACGGACTTGCCGGCGGAACGCTCGCCCTGGTCATCATTGCTGTCGTCGTATCGTTATTGAATCGTCCGGTTAAGCAGTTGGCCGCTCTTTACGGCAGTCCTTTTGAACTCTCGGGACTCGGCTTTATCAATGGCGTGATAGTGCTCGGCACCGCCGTAACGCTCGGTTGGCTAGGATCTTACGTGGCTGCGACTCGATACCTTCGGCAGATCGAACCCCGATAGATCCGTCATCTACGCTAAAAATAAATACTATCAATCAGTTACGTCGATATCAGGCCACCTCATTCCACGCCTCACTGCGTTGAACTTCAGCGGCTATTAGCACTCTAAGTTCGCGAGTGCTAGACTTTTTCCCCACGGACATCCGACTGGAATCCCCTGGCAATCACATCCTGGAATCCAATTGACTCGAATCGTAGGTGGACAAGCTTATGAACACTGCGCTGATTCTTAAACCGACCGATCTCATGCTCGGCAGTCCAGGCGGAAGCGTCGATGCGTATATCGAGCGCGTTTCGCACATCCCGGTACTGAGCCGGGAAGCCGAACTCGAACTGGCAAGTCGCTTCAAAAATGGCGGCGACCTTCAAGCGGCTCGCGATCTGGTGCTATCGCACCTGCGCTTCGTCGTTCACATCGCCCGCGGCTACACCGGCTACGGCCTGCCAGTCGGCGATCTTATTCAGGAAGGCAATGTCGGCTTGATGAAAGCGGTCAAGCGCTTCGATCCCACCGTGGGCGTGCGTCTCGTGTCGTTTGCGGTGCATTGGATCCGCGCCGAAATTCACGAATACGTGTTGCGCAATTGGCGGCTCGTCAAAGTTGCAACGACCAAAGCGCAGCGGAAATTGTTTTTCAATTTGCGCCGCTACAAGAAATCGCTGGGTTGGCTGTCGGAAAGCGAGACACAAGCCGTCGCTCGGGACTTGGGCGTCGAGCCGAAGGAAGTGTCCGAGATGGAGCAACGCCTCAGTTCCCGCGACTTATCGTTCGATCCCGCGCCGGATGCCGACGAGGAGGACGAAACGTATGCGCCCGCAGCGTACTTAACGACTCCAGATTCCGATCCGTCGATCGCGATCGAACGCAATCAATGGGATGAAGACGCCAGCGAGCGGGTTAGCACGGCGCTGGCCACCTTGGATGAACGCAGCCGGCACATTCTGCAACGCCGTTGGATGACGGACGAAAAAGCCACCCTCCACGAACTTGCCGACGAATATGGAGTTTCGGCCGAACGCATTCGCCAGTTGGAGGCAAATGCGATTAAGAAGCTTCGTAAGTTAGTCGTCGAAGCGGAAGCTTAGATAAACGAAGCGGCGCGAACTTCCGGTTCGCGCCGCGTGTTTGCTTTCCCAAAGCAGCTTTTAGCCGTTCGGCACGATAGTCAGTTCGACACGGCGATTCTGTTGCCGTCCTTCCGGTGTCGCATTCGAAGCAATCGGGTGATTGTCCGCGGCGCCCACAGTGATGAAGCGCTTAGAGTTCAAGCCGCGGCCGCTCAAATAATTCGCCACCGTCGAAGCGCGGCGCTCCGACAATCCTTGATTCAACTGCTTACTGCCCGTGTTGTCGGTATGACCGGCCACTTCAACCACCGTCTTGTCGTATTCCTTCAATACCAAGCCGACCGAATCAAGCACGGAAAAGAAAGACGAATTCAGGTCGGCACTGTTTGAAGCGAAGGTAATGTTGCCCGGCATGTTCAACGTGATGTTATCGCCGTTGCGCGTAACGCTTACCCCGGTACCTTCAAGCCTCTGGCGAAGCTTGGCTTCCTGAACGTCCATGTAGTAGCCAATGCCGCCGCCCGCAATCGCGCCGACGCCGGCGCCGATCAGCGCGTTCTGCAACTTGTCGCCCTTGGTCAACAATCCAGCCACTGCACCGGCTGCCGCGCCGATTGCCGCGCCCTTGCCTGCCTTGCTGGTTTGTTTTTCTTGAGTGTATGGATTAACGGTCGAGCATGCGCTGGCCAACAGCACAACACTGGCGGCAACAGCTACCGCTTTCATGCATCGCTTCATATTCAATCTCCCGTGGATTCGATGACGGGCGGAGTATAGACGCGAGCCGCGCTGGTTGGGTATCGGCGGCCGACTCTTCCACACGCGACGCCAAATCCCATGCGCAGATCACGATCAGCCATGCAAGGACGGCGATCACACGGCCACGAATTTGCCGCGAATGCATTTTGGTGTGCAACTCATGCGCTGGGAAGTGTTCACTCATCGGCGCTCTCCTTAAACGGTCGACTCCATTGCGCGCCGCAACCATGGGCGCACACTTGGTCGCTCCTGTCCGAAAACGGCCGGATTGTGATCAATTGTGGTGTGGGGCCGCCGCTCGGTTAGGTCGCGCTAGAATCGTCGCCACTGAAGTCGGTAGTGGTTATGCACATGAGAAAGTCGATTGCGATCGTCGAAGATGAACCCGCCATTCGTGACAACTACGCAGCCGCTTTCCAACGCCAAGGATATTCGGTGCGCACCTATGGCGACCGCATCTCGGCATTGGCGGCATTCCGCACGCGCCTTCCCGATTTGGCGGTCATCGACATCGGTCTCAAAGACGAACCAGAAGGCGGATTCGAGCTATGCCGAGATCTGCGTTCGATGTCGGCGGAACTCCCGATCATTTTTTTGACCGCTCGCGACAGCGAATTGGACGCGGTATCGGGTTTGCGCTTGGGGGCCGATGATTACCTGACGAAGGACCTGAGTCTCACGCATCTTCTCGCACGCATCACCGCATTGTTTCGGCGCATCGATGCGCTCACCCAACCCGCCTCGCGCGATCAGGTACTCGCACGTGGTTTGCTCGTGATCGACTCGGAACGCCTGCATGCAACCTGGCAAGACCAGCCGCTGGGACTCACGCTGACGGAGTTTTGGATCGTGCACGCGCTGACCAAGAATCCGGGCCACGTAAAGAATCGGCAGCAACTCATGGATGCCGCCAACGTAGTGCTCGACGACAACACCATTACTTCGCATATCAAACGCATTCGCCGCAAATTCCAAAGCATCGACCCGACTTTCGACGGCATCGAAACCATGTACGGCATGGGCTATCGCTGGAAAGAAGCGTAAGCGCCGCCGCGTCTATACTGCGCACATGACGCTGCGCATTCGATTAGTGATCCTAAGTTTGCTAACGCTCGCTTTGCCTTGGGCGGGCTGCGAGTACGCGCGCCAAATGGAGGCGGTGCTGCGCGCGGGACAGGAAGATGCGTTGCTGACGACAGCCAAAACCCTGGCTCGTGTCATCGCCGCCGACGGCGACTTGGTCGAACAAACCTTCGTCGCACCCTCGACGACGAATCCTCAAGCCAAGAACTTATTCGCTGCGCAACTGGACACCACGCCGTTGCTCGATGGCTTGAACGACGAATGGCCACAAACCGGTCGCCCGCTCCCAACCGATTCGTCAACCCACAACCTGCGTCTCGGTATCTACGGTTCGGCGCTCTACGCTTTTATGCGCGTTCCCGACAGCCACGTACACTATGAAATTCCAGCCGGCGCCGACCGTCCGGTTTCGATCGACAACGACCGGATTTTGCTTATGACTCGCGATCAAAGCGGCGTCGAACATGCGTGGTCGTTAAGCGCGCTCGCGCCGGGCCCGGTGGTCGTCCGTCGCGCTCATGCCGCCGCTCCTTGGAAACCGATGAACGACGACGAGGTCGAGGAAATTCGCGGCACCTGGCGCGAGACCGTTTCGGGATTCGACGTCGAATTACGCATTCCGACTCGCTTGATCGGCGACGAATTCGCGATCGTTCATCTTGACGAAGCCCTTTTGCCGCCCGCCGTAGAAATGCGGACCTTACACGCCGCGTCGCAAGCCCTGCGCGACAAACTCAACCTCTACGTTCCCGAAGGTTTGCGAATCTCCGTCGTCGACAACGAAGGCTGGCTGCTCGCTCGCGCCGGAACGGTTCAAGCATTCTATGCGGACGGCGGCGAGGAATCGCCCAGTCTGTACCGCTGGTTCGTGGGACGCAGCGAACAAATCGCTCCGCCAACCTATGGTCTGCCCTACGGCATGTGGGGACCGCCCATCGATCGGGCACGAGCAGGGCACAGCAACGCAATATGGTTTCAAGCGGGTGGCGGCGAACCGTCCACGGTCCGAGCCGCCATTCCGATTCCAACTGCCAATGGAATTCTCGGCGTAATCGCCGTGGAGCAAGCCGGCAGCCAATTGCGGCTGGATCGCGATGCCGCCTTGGCACGACTCCTCCGATTCACGCTATTGGCCACGGCGTTAACGGTCTGTGCTGCTATTGTTTTCGCCGCCTGGCTTTCGCGTCGAATTCGCAATTTAAGCGTCGCGGCCGCAAGTGCCTTGAGCCCGCAAGGCGATGTCGATTCGAGATTGCCGGAAACCTCCGCGCACGATGAACTCGGCGATCTAGCCCGAAGCTACGCAACGCTATTGCAACGCTTCAAAGACTACACACAGTACCTGCGAACGCTGGGATCGAAACTCTCGCACGAATTCCGGACGCCGCTCGCCATCGTGAGTTCGTCGCTGGAAAACCTCGCAGCGGAGCAAGGTGCACTCGATCAAACCTACGTACAACGTGCGCGCCAAGGCACCGCGCGTCTGCAAAGCATCTTGACGGCAATGACCGAAGCGACACGTGTCGAGCAAAGCATCGAAACGACGGAACGAGTCGAATTCGATCTTGCCGATTTAGTCCGCGGGGTGGGCCAGGCTTACGCCCAGACGTTCGCCACTCATCGCATTGAGTTAACTATCCCACCGAACCCTTGCCCCTTTTTCGGGGCCCCGGAACTCATCGTACAAATGCTGGACAAGTTGATCGATAACGCCGTCGATTTTTGTCCGCCGAAGCAACGTATAGCGCTCGCCTTGTCGAGCGAACCAAAGTTTTACCGGCTGACTGTCAGCAACGAGGGTCCGCTGCTAGCACCCGGCACAGAACATAAGATGTTCGATATGTTGGTCAGCGAACGCACCGGCGAAGGTTCCAAACCACATCTTGGATTGGGTCTATTTATCGTACAGCTCATCGCCCGCTTTCACGGCGGTTTTGCGGCCGGTAAAAATAGGCCGGATCTGAACGGCGTGGAATTCGAAATTCAGCTCGCGAAGCAGCGTCCGACAAGTTGATCGCGTTGCTCTTCACTCCATCGCCTCGCCCCATGATTTAACTGTCGGCGATTCTTACACTCATCCGATCGTCACCCAGCACTTGGCGCGACGAAATTTATTTCCACTTCGCCTATTTTTTTCGTGATGGCATAGCGATTGCGCTCTTGCTTCGCACCGTCGTGCGCGAGTAGGCTAGCGCACCATCGAATCACGGCCGACTGCTCCATTTGGAGCGCTTCGCCAAAGATTAATCGAAGGGGGATTAACCGATCCGCTGGGGGAAACGGCAACGGAAGCACTTAAAACGCTATGCATAAGCAAGTTCGACAACAATAAAAACTACGATCGACTTGGAAGCGGTAACGCGAGAAGTCGCTACAACAAGAGCAAAAAAGCAGCCCCGCATAGCGGGGCTTTTTGTTTTCAATTCCGGTCTTTCGAGTCGACCAGCCCAACTCAACTAAGCCCCTGCGCACTAACCAAGCGCCGCTCGAATCGCACCGTAGAGTGCCGTCAAGACAAGCGAGATAAGCGTCACTGCACCGAGGATCGCGCCGAACTCTCGTTTTTTTGGATCGCGTACGTACCCTATCGCATAGAAAACTCGGGCAATGAGGAATACCGCGCCGAGCGCCGCACCCAAGCGGTCGCTTACGAAAACTCCAAAGAAAACGATCGCCGGAATGAAGACGACAAGCTGCTCCAGCGTGTTGTAATGCACGCGAAAATGCCGCTCGAACAGGGGATGTCCGCTGGTCGCCGGTGCGGCGACGCCGTACTTTCGGCGTGCCCGCCCGACCATTGCACCCAGCACCATGAACTCGATGCCGGCGAGCAGAACGACAATGGACACGAAGGGTATTGTTTGCATTGCGGATCCCGGGGTGTGTGAAAATCGTTGTACAGAGTGTTTAAATCTATTGCGAGACTATGTCATGACCGGATTTCTACTGCGCGCCGCGTTCGTCGCTCTCGGTCTCTGGTTGGCCACTGAGATTTTCTCCGGGCTCACCTTCGACGCACCCAATACGCTGATCGCGGCAGCACTGCTGTTGGGCATCGTGAATGCCGTCATCCGACCGCTGTTTCTCATTCTAACGCTGCCGATCACGGTGCTGACACTGGGATTTTTTCTGCTGGTTATCAATGCAGCGATGTTGGCACTCGTTGCGCTGATTCTCGACGGCTTCCAAATTTCCGATTTTTGGACGGCGGTCGGTGCCTCGCTCGTCGTCAGCCTAACGTCGTGGGTGGCGTCGGCCGCAATCGGGAATAACGGCCATATCGAAGTGTATGCCAAGCGCCGAAGAAACGATTAGCCCAAGCCCATCACTTACCAACGGCAAATTACCAACCGCACTGCTGCCCCTGGTTCTGCTCCTTCAACCATCCCATGAGCGGAGCAAAGTACTCGATGATGGCGGAGGCATCCATCTCCCGAGTGCCGGTTAACTCCGCCAACGTGTCCTGCCACGGCTGGCTGGCGCCGTGCGCGAGCATGGCCTGGAATTTTTTGCCGGCTTCCTTGCTGCCGAAAATCGAACACTCGTGCAGCGGCCCCTTGTAGCCGGCCGCCTCGCAAAGCGCTTTGTGAAATTGAAACTGCAGGATAAAAGCGAGGAAGTAGCGCGTGTAGGGAACGTTCGCCGGAATGTGATACTTGGCGCCGGCATCGAAATTCTCTTCGCCGCGTTCGATGGCGGGCGCGATGCCTTGGTATTGCCGCCGTATTTGCCACCAACTCTTCGTGTAGTCGTCGGGCTTGATCTCGCCTGCAAAAACGCGCCAGCGCCATTCATCGATCATTTTGCCGAAGGGAAGGAAAGCAATCTTGTCGAGCGCCACTTTCATTTGACCGTTGATCGTAGCCTCTTTGCCGGTCTTCGCGGCACCGGCCAATCCCACTCGATTCAAGTAGGCAGGCGTCATCGACAAATTGACGGTATCGCCGATCGCTTCGTGCACGCCGTCATGTGCGCCGCTTTGAAAGAGGTACGGTTGCTTCATATACGAAAGATAGTAGAAAACATGCCCGAGCTCGTGATACGTCGTATACAGCTCTTCCTGAGTGGGCTCGATGCACTGCTTGATGCGTACGTCGTCGGCGCCGTCCATTTGCCAGGCGCTCGCATGGCATTGCACGTCGCGATCGCGCGGCTGCTTTAAGAGCGAACGCTTCCAGAACGAATCCGGCAGCGCCGGAAATCCGAGGGATGTATAAAACGACTCCGCTTGTCGGGTAATTTTGATTTCGTCGTACTTCTGCTTCTTGAGCGCGGCGGTCACGTTGAGATCGTTAACGCCCGGGTACGGTTCGACCAGCGGATAGATCTCGGCCCACTGTTGAGCCCACATATTTCCAAGAAGATGTGCCGGAATCGGTTTGCCGTTCGGCACTTTGTCGACACCGTAGGTTTTTTGCAGACGGCTGCGCGTATAGCAGTGCAGCTCGTTGTACAGCGGCTTCACCTGATCCCAAAGATGGGAGGCAACCTTCGAAAACGCGTCGGCCGGCATGTCGTAACCCGATCGCCATAAGACACCGACATCCTTGAACCCAATCTCGCGCGCACCTTCGTTGGCGAGCTGCACGATGCGTGTGTAGTCGCCGCGCATAGCGCGCGACGTGTTATGCCACCCTGTCCACGCATCGAGCAGTTCGTCGTACTTGCGGCTCGTGGCCATGATATTGACCAGCTGGCCTTGGTCCTTGCACTTCGGCGACTCCTTTTCGACGCCTGCAGGACAGTATTTCGCCGCGCCGTACATGCCTTCGATCTTCGCCGACAGCTTCGAAAGTTCGGCGCGCTTTTGGGCGTCGTTGGGTGCGGGAATCGCGCTTCCGAGCTTGAGCAAATCGATCGCCCGGCGCGTCGCGGGCTTCAAAGACTGTCCGTCGAATTTCTTTGCCCCCTCGATCGCGTTGCTCAAATACGCTTTCGTTCGCTCGTCGCCCTTCGCCGCCAACAACTCGCTGTCTTGATTGATATAGGTCGCATAGACCCACTGCGCCGCGCTCACTTCTTTCGAGAGATCGAGCATTTCCCGATTCACGCGGGCCACGAAGTCATCGGCCGATTCGTTGGATGGCGTGGCCGCTTGCCCATATGCCGCTGCCATCGTGACGATGTGTGTGACGACGAGCGCGACGGCCGACAACGCATGCTTCATACGATTTCTCTCGCTACCATCGCCGCGGCGATGAATGAACCTACTAGTGAACTCCATGCATTCGCCGACGTAACAGCGGCGAAATCAACAACATGAAGATGCCGAATCCCACTCCGATGAAGAGCAGCTTTGAAAACAAATCGTTGTAGGACCCGAGCGCCTGGGCGATGTCGGCCACTTGACCGGCATCGGTCTTCACCGCCGCCAGTTTGGATATTTGAGCGGCCACGAGTTCTGCGTAGGCGGTCGCCAGAAACCACGAACCCATCATCACGCCTACGACGCGGGGAACCGAGAGTTTCGTAACGGCCGACAATCCAACCGGAGACAGGCACAGTTCGCCGGTAGTGTGCAGCAAAACTGCGAGCACAAACCACACCACTGCGACTTTTCCAGCGGCATCCGGCGCCAGCGCTCCAAGCACGAGAGCGCCGAACCCAAGGCCGGCTTGAATGATTCCTAGCGCGAACTTCACCGGTGTCGAGGGTTCAAGACCACGCCGAGCGAGCGCCACCCACAGCCACGCAAAAAGCGGCGCGACGGTAAATATAAAGAAGGAATTAGTCGCTCCGAGTTGCGAAGCCGTGAATTGCAAGCCGAACAATTCGCGATTCACCACGCGATCGGCAAACAACGTCATAGACGCGGCGGATTGTTCGAACAGCGCCCAGAACACCACCGTCGACATGGTGAGAACGATCAGCACGATCATTCGATCGCGTTCGACTTTCGTACAGAACTTAAACAGGAACCAAGCGAGTCCGACGAGCACGATCGCCGACAGCACGAGCAGCAAATCGTGCACTAGCCAATTGAATTGCACCAATTTCCAAATCACCGCCAAACTAGCGATCGCCCCAAGATAGATGAGCCATTCGCGCGATAGGCCGGCAATCACTTTCTGACGCAGATGCGCAAGATCCGGTGGTTCGGCTTTGCCTTGCAAATACCGCTGCCCCCAGCTGAAAGTCACCAAGCCGAATGCCATGCCGATGCCGGCGGCACCGAAACCATAGCGCCAGCCGTAAGTTTCGCCGAGATAGCCGCAAAGCAGCGTCGCAACGAACGCGCCGAGATTGATGCCCATGTAGAAGATCGTGAAACCGCTGTCGCGCCGCGAATCTTGATCGCCATAGAGCTGACCGACAATGGTCGAAATATTCGGCTTCAGGAAGCCCACGCCGACAATGATGAGCGACAGCGAGAAATAGAAGACTTGTAATGCGCCATCGTCCCGCACGACGACGCCATTAACCACTTGCGCCGCCGAGCCTTCGATGGCCATGCCGAGATGCCCGAGCACCAACAGCGAGCCGCCGAACAAGACCGATTTACGCATGCCGAGATAACGATCGGCCAATAGTCCGCCGATGACGGGCAGCGCATAAACGAGACCTGCATAGGCGCCGAGGACGTCGAACCCGGCTTCATCCGTGAACAAGTGATACTTGGTGAGATACAGCACCAAGAGGTACTTCATCCCGTAAAAGGAGAATCGCTCCCAGAGCTCGGTGGTGAAACAAACGAACAAACCCTTGGGATGTCCCAGGATCGTGCCGTTCGCTACGCCGTGAGTTCGCTCTTGCTCGCGTTCGCTCATCGTTTCCCCCTTGAATCCCCCAGCGCCGCGCGTCATGCCACTAAGTCATGGCAATGAGGGCGACTAATTGGCCGTTTGCGTTTGTTTGTCTTCTTCCGCTTGGGCGGCGAGTTTCTCCCTAAGCAAAAAACGCGCCGCAAGAATACCGAGTTCGTACAGCAAGTACATCGGAATCATCATGAGCAGCATGGATACCGGATCGGGGGGCGTGATGAATGCGGAAATCGCCGCAATGCCGATCAATACGTAGCCGCGATTGGTCGTCATGGATTCCAAACGCACCAATCCGGTCCACAAGAGAAGAATGGTCGCGATCGGGATTTCGAACGCGAGCCCGAACACCAAACACAGCATAGTGGCGAAGCCCAGAAAACTGGAAATGTCAGGCATGTAAGTGCCGACGTTCGGCATGGTGGCGATCAAAAATTTAAAGGCCAGCGGAAACACCAGGAAATAAGCGAAGGTGACGCCGATGTAAAACAAGATCACGCTCGAAACCAATAGCGGAATCGCAAAGCGCTTTTCTTTTTTATAGAGTCCGGGTGAAACGAACGCCCACACTTGGTAAAGCACCACGGGCATTGCCAACACCAACGCGACAATCAACGCCAACTTGATCGGCACGAGAAACGAACCGACCACCGTCGTCGAAATCATGGTGCCGCCTTTCGGCATCTGCCGCACCAGCGGTTCGGAAATCGCTTCGAACAGTCGGTTCGAAAAATAAGCGCAGGGTAAAAACGCGATGCCGATCGCCATGGCCGCTTTGACAAGTCGACTGCGCAACTCCAGGAGATGCGAGATCAACGAGCCTTCGGCGAGCTGCTCGTTATTGTGATCGCTCATGATCCAGTTCGAGTCTTGGCCGATTCGTGAACCGCAACTGTTCCGACAGCGGGTTGTGCCGTGATTTTATTGGCAGGTTTATTGGTCGGATCGTAGTCGCCGTGTCCCGACCCGTTTGCCGCACCGGGCTCCAAGGCAGGATCGAGCGGCTCGATTGGATCGGTAACGATGGGTTTGATTTCCTGCGCCGCATCGGCGACGGTTTGTTTCACGGTGCCGATAGGAGTGGACACGGCACCGATGGTATTTTGTACGGAAGACTCAAGTTCGCGCTTCTGCTTCGCCAGTTCCTCGGCCGCGATTTCCTGCTCAAGCTGCGCACGGAAATGACGCGCCATCGCACGCGCCTGGCCGGCGAGCCGCCCCAATTGCTGAGCAAGTTTCGGCAGCTTCTCGGGACCCAGCACCATCAGGCACAGAGCAAAAAGAATCGCGACCTTACCGATACTGAAATCGAACACCGCTACACCCGATGCGGTCTTTAGCCTTGCTTGGTGTCGTTTTTAGTTTGCGAGGTCGACTGAAAATCTGCGTCTTTCTGGGCGTCCTTCTGTTCGGGACCTTTCAGCTTCTTGCTTTCGGCGGAGTCGGTGTCTTCCATCGACTTCTTGAATCCTTTCACGGCGGCGCCAAGATCGGAGCCGATCGTCTTGAGTTTGCTAGTACCGAACACCAGGAGAACGACCACCAGCAAAATGATGATATGGGACGTGTTCATCTAAAATCTCCGCAAATCGGTCGGTGACGTTGGGACGCATGATACGCCATTCAAGACCGGCTTCGCCGCAGATAAACCCTTTGGAGTTAAGTCACTTCACGTCAAGATGTGATGAGGGTCTGTTAACACTTGGTTTCGTCGCCGCGTTGGCGCCTAAAAAGTCGCCAGGTTAGGCGCGAGGAGTGCAGTTTGGTTATTCCAAATAAACGACGAGCAACGCCACCTGGCGGCTTTTTAGGCCCAACCCGGAGGGACGGGGCCAGTTTGCGTCGCGGCGATGAAACCAAGTGTTAACAGACCCTAGGTCTAGGTTGTAGGAGCCGTCTGTAGCCAAAACGTAACAGGACCATCATTAACCAGGCTGACCTTCATATCAGCCCCGAATTCACCCGTCGCCACGGGCGCGTGCTGCTTTGTGGCCTGTTCCACGAAATAGTGGAACAACTGCCGCCCCGTGTCCGGGGCTGCGGCGGCGCTAAAGCCAGGACGCGTCCCGGCGCTGGTATCGGCGGCCAGAGTGAACTGGGGAACCAATAGCAATCCACCTGCCACGTCTTTGACACTGAGATTCATCCGTTCGTTCGCATCCGCGAACACGCGATAGCCCAGCAGTTTTTTAAGAAGCCGGTCCGCTTCGGCTTCGGTGTCGCCGCGCTCGACGCCGACCAATACGAGCAGCCCTCGATCGATCGCTCCTATAACCCGGTTCGCAACGACGACTTTTGCTTCGGCAACACGTTGCAAAAGCCCGATCATGCGTATCCGTCGGGCAGGCCGTCGAAGAAGTCCACGAGGCCGGTTTCGAGCGAATACTCCGCCCCGACCACCAGCAATCCGTTTTTCTGGATCAATTGTTCGAGAATTTCCGAGCCGTGCCGCAACTGATTGGCCGACACACGGATATTGGCGCGCACGGCTTGGTGCACCAATTCATCGCCTTGAAGCCCCTGGCCGTTACGAACCAGGGCCTGCACCGACGGGCGGATGCGATCGACGATGGCGCGTAAATTGCGCGATCGCTCCTCCGATTTGCGACCAAGCTCTTCCAACGTCGCCGTGATAGCGCCGCACATCGAATGGCCCAACACGACCACCAAGCGCGTGCCGAAGCGCTCCGCGGCGAACTCGACGCTGCCGATTTGCGAGGGAGCGACGATATTGCCGGCGACGCGAATGACGAACAGATCGCCGAGACCTTGATCGAAAACGATCTCCGCCGGCACGCGCGAGTCCGAGCAACCGAGAATGATGGCGAACGGTTCTTGCGAGGCCGCCACTTCGCGACGGCGCGAGGTGCTGGTCGGCTCGTTGCGATTGCGAACTTCATTGACGAAGCGAAGATTACCGTCGCGTAACCGTGCAAGTGCTTCTTGCGCTGAAATCATCTGCGCTTCACCTCTGGGTCTGTTAACAATCAGTCGTTATTCGGCCGCGTTCGCCTTGGCGTCCGCGTCACGCGCTTCGGGATTGCGGCCGCGAGCGCGGTAGCTCTCCGCGATCACTCGCCAAGCCGCCGCTTGCGACCGAGGATCGCCGGCCGCCATCGTCAATGCCTTGCGTGCAAGATTTTCCGCTTGCGCGGCATTGCCGGCATCCTGCCGAATCTTCGCGAGTTCGATCCACAGCAAGGGACTATCAGGCTCGATGCGCAATGCGCGCTCGATCGTTGCAGCGGCCAGCGCGTCATTGCCGGCATGCAATTGAGTTTGCGCCTGGGCAACCAATGCCTTGCTGGCAGGCCCCAGTACTTTTGGTTTCGGACTGGGAACAGGCAGCGGCTGCACCGGCGCGGTCGTCTCGGGCGGCGTTCCAGGCTGAGTTTGCACTCCCGGTTCCGTGGTGACGGGCGGAGGCTGTTGCGGTGTGCGCGGTTCATACGGACTGGGAACGACGCAGGCCGTCAAGCCGCAGGCCGCTACCGCAATGATCGAATGAAAACGCCCGCTAATCATGCGCGAATGATAACGCGTCGCCATCATTACCGGTGCCGCCATTCTCGAAGATATATTTAATGCGAGGGAGAAAACAACTTGCGCAGTCCTTCGACGAATCCTTGCTTGCAGCCTTCAAGAGTGGGCAGTTCGGTGCCTTTCGGCACGGCAACGGCAATCATGTCCGTGCTGCATTCCTTGGTCGCCGCAAACCCACTCGCGAAATCGATGCCCACCTCTTGCAAACTCTCGGGCAACGGCTCGCTCCACCCTCGTGTTTCGAGATTCCCCATGAGGCGCGACCACACACGCGATGCGCCCGACGAACCGGTCAACCCCGTCGGCGCGTTGTCGTCATACCCCACCCACACGACGGCAAGGCGATCGCCCGAAAATCCCGCAATCCAACTATCGCGATAGTCAGAGGACGTTCCGGTCTTCCCCGCCACCGTGACGCTAGCCGGTAAGCTCGCGCGCGCAGCACGTCCGCTGCCGTGCTCCATCACGGCCACCATCATGCGGTTCACCTGATATACGGCAGCCGGATCGGCAACGGGCGTCACTTCCAACGCAAACGATTTCAGCGGCGTACCCTCTTGATCGACGACGGCTCGCACCGCTCGCAACGGAGTTCGAAATCCGCCGTTTGCAAGACTGTTATACATTTGCGCAACCTGCAGCGGCGATACTTCCACCGCGCCGAGCAAGACAGCCGGCAATTGAGGCGGTTCACCGTCGAGTCCTAACTTGACGAACTCCTTGGTGACCGGCGACAACCCAACGTCCATGCCTAACCGCGCACTCGCCAAATTCATCGATTGCGCGAGCGCACGGACTAACGGCACAGGCCCATACAGTTGCTCGGAAATGTTTTTCGGTTTCCAGAGTTGGCCGTTCGGCAGTTTCACCTCGAGCGGGGCGTCGTCGACTATGCTGGCGGCGTGATACTTGCCGGACTCCATGGCAGCCAGATAAATCACCGGCTTTACGAGCGAACCGATGGAGCGCTGCGCATCGAGCGCGCGATTGAACCCGTCGAAACCGGTTCGTCGACCGCCCACAATGGCAATCACTTCTCCGCTCTGCGGTGCCGTAACCACCACGACGCCCTCGAGCGCCGCGCCTTTTCGCTTGCGCGATTTGTCGAGCGTAGTGAGTTCGTCGACCAAGGCACGCTCCGCCTGCGCCTGCACCGTCGGATCGAGCGTCGTAAAAATCTTGAGCCCCGCTTCGGTCAAGTCTTCCTCGCGGTAGTCGCGTCGCAATGTACGGCGCACGAGCCCGAGAAACGCCGGGTAATACGTGCCGTCTTGATTGGCTTGCGCATCTAGGGACAGCACCGCGAGCGGCTTTGCTTTCGCCGCTCGCGCGTCCGCCGCCGACACGATCTTGAACTGCGCCAATAGATCGAGCACGAGATTGCGCCGTTCGACGACACGCTGAACTCGCCGGCGCGGGTCGTAGTACGACGGTCCGCGCACGACGGCGACCAGCGTCGCCATTTCATGCAGTTCCAATTCCGCGAGCGGCTTGCCGAAATAGAACTGACTCGCCAGTCCAAAGCCGTGAATGGCGCGATCGCCGTCCTGTCCGAGATGAATTTCGTTGATGTACGCATTCATCAAATCGGCTTTGTCGAAATGCGCTTCCAGCAGCAGCGCCATCATCGCCTCTTCGATCTTGCGACCGAAGGTGCGGCGATTGTCCAGAAAGTAACTGCGCACCAGTTGCTGTGTCAGCGTCGATGCGCCTTGCTCGATTTGCCCGGCGCGCACGTTGGCCCACATCGCGCGCACGATCGCCAGTACGTCGACGCCCATGTGCGAGTCGAACTTTCGATCCTCGACGATTTTCAGTGCCTGCGGCAAAAGCGGGGGCGTTTGATCCGGTGTGACGATTACGCGGTCTTCCCCGTGAATCGGAAAGACGCTGCCGATCAGCATCGGGTCGAGCCTAAAAATCGGCTGCTCTTTGCCGTCGCCGTCCCACATTCGTTCGATGCCCTTCGGGCCGGCAATGATCGACATCGCACGCACCGGCCGATCCTCGTCGACAAAGCGAAATGGCCGGCTGATGAAATCGACGCGCTGATCACGGCGACGATATAAACCGGCGCGGCGCGGTTGCTCGCTGCGTCGATAACCCAAGCGCTTGAGTTCGCGCTCCAATTGATCGGCGGTCAGCGTCTGGCCGGCATAAAGCTCCAAGGGCTGCGCATATACTTGCGCCGGCAACGTCCAGCGGCGCCCTTCGAATTGCTTGACCACAATTCGGTCCAAATAAATGATCCAAGCCGTCAAGCCGAGAAAAGCAATCCCAAGGACGATCAGCGAGTATTTCAAAAAGGTGCGGACGGTTTTCTTGGAAGGCATGCGGTCACTGGGTTAAGTTTTCATTGATAAGAATAGCGTGGATCGCAACTTACTGTCCGAGGAAAGTGCCACGTTCCCCCAGTTGTTTTTCGTCACCCCGGCGCATGCCGGGGTCCATCTGAAATGTCGAGAAAAAAAGATGGATACCGGCCTGAGGCCTACATGGATGTAGGTCATGCCAGAAACGCAGGAGCAGTTTCAGGTACGCCGGTATGACGGATTAACAACGTATAAACCGGTTATTCTGAACGTTCATGCAGTCTCGCTCATTGTTCCCCTATCACCTCAAACCTCCTCGTCTTCCGCTGCCCGCGTTGATCGACCAGCGTCAGTAAATGCATACCCGGCTCGATCTCCACCGCCTGCTGGTGAAACAACGTGGTCGAGCCCAAAAAACGATCGTCCACGTGCCAGTGCAGCGTTGCATCGCGGTCGCTATGCACCGCCTCGAAAACGACGCGTCCGCGCTCTGAACCGAAGTCGAGCGGAAGGTAGATGCGCGCGGCCGGGCCCGGATAGAGAAACTCGATGGGATTGGCATTCGTTCCTGTCGCCGAACAATCTTCGCGAAGCGGAGGCAAGACGCGATAGTCGTTGTGCATACGGCGATAGTAATACTCCTGCGCCGGCGGCAGCACGAACCAAGCTCGGTGCTGCATTCCCGAGATGCTTTCGCACGCCGCGTCGACGCGATGCAGAATCGCCGAATCCAAGTGCACGAGTACGTTATGCGGAGTTACTTTGTCGAAGTGGCTGTCGCGCGGAATCCACTCACGTTCGGTTGCACAGCTGCCGTTAGCAAGATAGCCGTCGTTCTTGCAGACTTCGATCGCCTTCATCGCCCATCGCGGCGGCGCGATACCGGGCGACACGTCGAGATGTTGAAACACCGCAAACATCAATGGGGCGGCCGCGACGCCGCCGATCAGGCCCGGACGTCCCGCGCCGCTTGCATTGCCGACCCATACGCCAACCGTGTACTGCGAGGTCGATCCGATCGACCACGCATCGCGCAAACCCCAGCTGGTCCCCGTTTTCCATGCGATAGCACGACGGCTGCTGAAGTTTTTCCAATGACTTTCCTCGCCCGGTCGAGGCACTTCGCCGAGCGCGCGGAGCGTAAGCCATGCTGCCGCCGGACCGATGTCCGTGGTCGTTCGATTCAGCGACGGCGCTGTCGTTAAAAATTGCGCGCGACGATAGCGAGCCGGCTTCCCAGGCCTGGCATCGCGCGCGATGGCCGTTAAATTTGCATAGGATTGGGTCATGTCCCACAGCGTTCCCTCGGCGCCGCCGAGAATGAGCGAGAGTCCGTACTCATCCGGTGCGCGCGTCAGCGTCGAGATCCCGAGCTGCGTCAATACATCGTAGAAACGCGGTACGCCGAACTCCTGCAGCATGCGCACGGCCGGCACATTCAATGACTGCGCCAAAGCAATGTCGGCCGACACGGCGCCGCGGTACGTACGATCGTAATTTTCCGGACTGTACCCCGCGTACTGTGTTGGCACGTCCGCAAGTAACATGCGCGGCGCCAAATCGCCGGACTGCAGCATGGCGGCATAGAGGAATGGTTTCAGAATGCTGCCTGTGCTGCGCGGACGCTGCACGATGTCCACCGCATAACCCATGTCATTGGCCACCGACCATTCGCTGTTGCCTACATAAGCGATGGCTTCGAAGCTGCGATTGTCGATCACTAGGACGGCCACGTTGCGAATATCCTGCTTATAGAGTTCGCGAGCGTGTTGCGACACCGTCTCCACGGCACGGCGTTGCAGATCGCCGTCAACCGTAGTCGTGAAGCGGTGCTGCTCAGGAAAACGTTTTTTCAGCGTTGCGAGCAAGTGCGGTGCGAGGCGCGGCAACGGTTTCGGCTCGTCGATCAAGGGTTCGCTCAGCGCCAACTTCAAATCGGTGTCGTTCAACCGCTCGCGCTCGTGCAATCGCCTTAACAGCCGATCGCGCTTTTCCTTGAGCTGCATACGTCCGCGGCCCGGATTCACGAGCGTTGGACTATTCGGCAGCACCGCCAGCGTGCAGGTTTCCGCCCAGGACAGCGCATCGGCCGGCCGGCCGAAGTAGCGCCACGACGCCGCTTCCAAACCGACCACGTTGCCGCCGAAGGGTGCATGCTCGGCATACATTGAAAGGATTTGCCGCTTGGAAAAACCGGCTTCCAATCGCCAAGCAAGCAACGCTTCGATCGGCTTGTTCAAGAGACGCGAACCTTCACGGCCGCGAGCGATCCGAATCGTCTGCATCGTCAGCGTACTCCCGCCGCTTACGATGCGACGCGCGCGCAAATCCACGTACAAGGCCCGCGCGACGGCGACGCTGTCGACGCCGGAGTGCTCGTAAAACCGCTTGTCCTCATAGGCAAGCAGCGCTTGCTCGAAACGCGGCGGAACCTTCGCTCCCGGAAAACGCCATTGACCGTCAGCGGCAATCTGCGCGCCGAGCAGCGAGCCGTCGCGCGCATAGGCAACCGTCGACCACGGTTCGTCGAACAACGGTCGCGGCAGCGAATACCACCAAAGAGCGAAGACCACTAAAGCAACCGCTACACCGGCAATCAATGCTAAGCGCGAACGCATAGACCCTCACCCTGCCCTCTCCCGCAACCGGGAGAGGGTGAAGACAGCGTTTCCACGTCCTTCGATCACTTCTCCCGGTTGCGGGAGAGGGTTGGGGTGAAGGGATTTCATTTCTTTCTCTCGCCGACCTCCACCCACTTTCCTTGCGTGCGCGCGTACTGAGCGGCGTCGTACATCGCCTCGACGGACACGCTGGATAAATAATATCGGCCCACGTACGCGGCATTGATATGCGTGATGAACTCGATGCGTTCGCCTGGATTGAGCGCGAAGTAGCTGTAGATCCGGTCGTCGCGAATGTCGACGTACTCGGCTTTGCGCGTGTCACGTAAATAGCGTGCATACCAAGGTGCTTCGTAGGTTCCCGAACGTTCGCCGCTCACTACGGTTCCGTCCATGCGATCGTTATGAATCTCCCACCCCGAAGGCAGGATCTGCGTTAAGGCGATGTTCTTGATCTCGAAGACCCGCGTGTTGGTGACGGTCACGCGAGCAATCAAGTCCGTGCCGGAACTCAAGCGAGTGACATCGATCGGTTTGCCGTCGACGTCGCTGTAGTCAACGTCCAATGTGAGTCCCGAGTTCGCTGCCGAATCGCCGCCTGGAGGCGGCACGCCGCGCACGATCATGCTCACGAACAAGGTGCGCGATGATGTGTTCTTCACGACAATCTCGGCGCCCGCTTCCGGAAACGCCTTGAGCTCGTTGCGATGGATCGGTCGAACGGAACTGAACTGGGTGGTCTTCCCCAATACGGTTTCCTCGAAAGTGTACGGACCGGGCTCTGCCGAACCGCTGAATTTCGACATGGCCATGAGCGCATAGGCGACCGACTGCGTGCTGTGCCAACTTCCGCTTGCGAGTTCACCCGAGATCGCATCGACCAGCGACTTCGTGTCCTTTCTACCGAGAATTACCGATGCGTTCAGCACGATAGCGGTGTCGCGTAGACGCGAACCGAACGTATTGTCGGGATGCAAGTACTCCGCAATTTGTATTTTTCCGTCCTTCGACAAGGACTCGGCTGCCTCGCTCAAACCCGTTAACTTATAGGCAGCAGCCAACATCCATCGCGCCGCCGTCGATAACGAAGGCGCTTCTCGCAGACGATTCATGGCGCCGATCTCGGGGTTGTTGCTCAAGGCGAGCGTGTACAGGCGATACGCTTGGTCGAGTTCCGTCGACCCCGTAGCGGGCGTCCACGCTTGCGCCACGCTGCGTTGATAACGCGCCCATGAGGTCAGCATCGACGACGGCACGCGGAATCCTTGCTTCTCCGCTTCGAGCAGAAAATGCCCGACATAGGTCGTCGCCCACGCATACCGCGGATCGACGCTGCCGTCTCCGTAACTCCATCCACCCGGCCAATAGGCAAATCCGCCGTCGAGGCGTTGGAAATCGCGCAGCCGTTCGATGCCGGCACGCACATTGATTTCGATCTCCCGCTTGCGATTAGCGTCGAGTTCCGCCAGCGCCGGCAGGAACAATTGCGGAAACACCGACGACGTCGTCTGTTCAACGCATCCGTACGGATAATGAATGAGATACTCCAAGCGGTGTCCGAGATTCAGCGGCGGCACGGCCGACATTTCGACGTTCACGGAACGGGTGCCGAATAATCCATGCGGCTTCACGTTTATCTTCCATGCTTCGCCGGGCTGCAATGCCTGCTGCGTCACTTCGGACGTCGGTGGATTCGGAGTGCGCACGTCAACATAGATTTCGGCATACGCCTTGTGCAAACCGCTGTTCGCCTCGAAGGTGATATGCGCCTTGCCGATGCGCGGTCGCGTCTTGACACGAAGCACGGCAAGCTTTTCCTCCATTTGACGTGAGACGCCTTGCTTGAACACAAGATGGGCCGTCTTGCTGCCGACGACTTCAAAGTACTCATCGACGCGGATATTCACGGCAACCTCGTTGATGCCCGGGTCGTTCACGAACACTGAAATCGGGACCGCAATTTCCTCGTTGGGTCCGAGCACACGCGGCAACGTCGGCAAGAGCATGAGCGGCTGTCGAACCGGAACGGTCTTCTCGGCACTTCCGTACGCACCTTCATGGCCCGCCACCACCATGACGCGCACGGCGCCCACGTAGTGCGGCAACGGCACGTCGTGTTTGGCAGTGGCGCCAGCCTTCAACGAGAACGGACCCAGGAATCGCACGACCGGCGGAAAACGTGACTTATCGTGCTCGACAGGATTCGAAGCAGCATCGCTCCCGCCTAGTGCCAACAGTTTCTCAAGGTTTGCTCCGTATCCGCCCACGACTTCGTCGAAGACGTCCCACGTCGTGATGCCAAGCGCTTCGCGCTTGAAGAAGTGCTCGTGCAAGGACGGCGTCTTGAAATTCGTCAGTCCGAGCAACCCCTCATCGACGATCGCAAGCGTATAGGTCATCGCACGCTTTTCGCGTTCGGTCACGGCGACTGTCACGGTCGCTTCCGGCTGCCATTCTTTGTCGGTGGCTAGCTCGGGATGCAGTCGCGTTGCCGGATCGTTCACTTTGAGCGGCACGATGCCCAGCATGCGCAACGGACGATCGTTGTTCTTTCCGGCATGCGGTTGCAGCAATTCGATGCTCGCATAGACGGTAGGCGCCATCGACGCCGCGACCGGAATATCCACGCGCCGAGCGCCGTCGCGCACGTCAAGCCAGCGCGCATCGAGAATGCGACTGCCGCTCTCGAGCGTCAGCAGTGCGCGACCGACCGCTCCCTCGGGTAAATCGATGTGCGCGACATCGCCAACCTGATAATCGTTTTTATCCGCAACGATGGACAGAGTCGTTGCTCCCGGCCCGCTTTGGTCCTGCGGCCTGCCTGCCCAGTATGGCCAATCGACATAGAAAGTGCGGCCTGTGCAATGGCCTCCTTCCGTATCGCAGGCACGAATGAGGTAACGTCCCCACTGCGGGTACTTCACGCTGAAGCTCCACTGGCCCACTCCTTTGCTGGTTTTCGCTTTGCCCTCGTCGACAACGTGCGCATGCGTATTGGCCGTGAACTGCGCAAGCGATTCGCCGGATTGATCCCACCACCAGCGCCAGTCGATCTTGTAGACGGTGATGGCAATGTCATCGACGTCGACGGCTTTGCCTGCCTCCGTCAAACTTGCGATTTCGATCGAATGCACCTGGTCGGCGACCAGCGCATCGTTATAGGCGTTTCCTTTCGGCAATCGCAATCCAATGTAACGCTTATAAGGCGACAACGTGGTGGTCTCGCGATGAATGCTGAAGGCGCCGCTGCGTTCGAAAACACGGGTGATCAACGTCGCATTGAGGACGCCCGGCGCTTCCTTATCGAGCGATAATTTTTTGTGGATGTCGGCACGCCCTTGGTCGTCAAGTTCGCCGTCGAATAAAACGCCCGGTTCGTCGCTGAAATCGCGCGCGGGATCGTCGAAGGCATAGGTTTCGAACTTTTCAAACTGAGTGGTGGACTTGGTTAGCTTAAGTTTTACGTCGGCATGAAGATGAGCGGCGGTAGCGCCGGTCAACCACTGCGCATTGATTTTCCCGTCGATCGGCTCATGGGATTTGAGCGCCGCCATGTCCAGCTCGATCTTCAAGCGATTCGGCATCACCGTTTCGACCTTGAGCGTCTTCGTGAATGTGTTGCCGCCCAGCGTCGCCTTTGCCGTCCAATCTCCGGTCGGCGCGTTTTCGGCAGTTTTTAAGGCGAACGAATAGAACCCATCGACCGGCTTATCGTTGATTAAAGTCTGCACCAGCTGTTGTTGAGGATTGAATAACTCCATCGTCACCGGATGATTCTCGGGCAGCGAATGCGCCGAGTCCTGCAAGACGAACGAGAGATACATCGTATCGCCGGGGCGCCAGACGCCGCGTTCGCCGTAAATCGTCGCCTTAATCCCTGCCGCGACTTTCTCGCCACCCACGTCGAAGTGGCTGACGGGAAGCGCGACGCCTGGCGCAAGCTTGAGATAACCGCGTTTGCCGTTTTGTTCGGCGATCACGAGCGCCGGAGCGGCTTTACTGCGAAAGCGCGCGAGTCCGTTCACGGCGGTCGTTACCGCGCCGAGCGGTTGGTTTTGAAAGTTGTACGCCGTGAGTTTGACGCCCGGCAGCGGCTCGGCGCTCGCGAGGTCAGTCACGGCAATCATCAGTTCACCTTGCTGGTCGCGCTTGGCCAGCAATCCGAAATTCGATGCGATGAAGTTACGCGCGGCGCGGGCATTTTGTCCGTAGTAGTAATAAGCCGCCTTGCAGGGATTATCCCGTTCGTACCAATTAAGACTTTCCCCCGCTTCGTAGTCGTATTGAACTTGGTCCCACATCGCATCCGCTTGCTCGGCGGTCTCGACATTCTGTTCGACATCCTGGGGACTGCCATCGAGCGTTTCATCGCCGGCTTCTTGCCCACAGTCGTTCGTAACGTCTTTCTTGCCGAACGACAGATTCAAGCGAACAAGATCGCCCGGATGCTTGGCTATCAGTTCGGAAAGATCGAGCGAATACCGTGTCCAGCGGCCGGCGTTCGTGCGGGCTTCCTCCACGGTCGACAAGCGAATCGATTTTCGCCACAAATAACGGCCGACGCGTCCGAGTTCGCGATTGCCGTCCAGTTTATTGACTTGCAAAAACTGAGGAAGATTGTCTTCGTAGACTTGGAAAGCCGTAACGCGCACGCTGCGCAAATTGACGGCTTCGAAGGAAACGCCGAGCGGCATGTCGGCTTGATTCGTCCGCGGGAGGATGACGCCGTTGCCGATCCATCGGACTTGAGGATTCGCCACGGCGAAGGTCACCGTGTGCCTTTCGTCCTTACCTAGCGCTTTCCCTTGCAGATTGTGGATCGAGCCATGGAGGACGACTTCCTGTTCGTACTTGGTTTTATCGCTCAGGTAAATGTGAAGCGCATTGCCTTCCGCGCGAAGGCGCGGGATCGCCGTGCCGACGCGAATGAGCCCGCGAAAGTCTTGCTTTGCATCCACGGCATCCGAGAAGTAGACGACGATGTGGCGCTCGCTGTCCGCTGCGTCGCCGACCGTCAACACTTGAGTGACGACGAAAGCTTGCAGTGCCGGAATCGTAAAATCGCGATTGCCTTGTTGTGACGAGCCGAGCGGTTTGCCCGACCAAGAAAGCGTGAGGGTTTGATCAACGCTGCCGCGCTTCAGCTCGGAGACGGTAAAACCATGCGTGAGCGGAGCGCTGTGTTGCCAATCGATATGCACGTCGCGATTCGCATAAACCGCCTTCAGCAACTGCTCGACTTGCTGCGGAGCTTCGACGTCGGCCGTTACCAACTCTCCATGCAGCAACATTTCTCCGGAATCGATGCGAGTGTTCAACCCCTGGAAGCGCAGATCGAATTGAGACGGCAGGGCTTGAACGATGAATGAATAATTCGCCAGCTTGTCGGGCAAGCCCAGCAAAGCGCTCGGCCGCAACTCGAAACGGTAGGTTTGACCGGCAACGAGTTCGGACTTGGGCTTGAACACCAATTCGCGCGGGCTTTCGAAGATAGCCTGACCATCGAGCGACGGCTCGATCTTCAAGAGGCCGTCGATGAGTTTTCCGGTTCTCGCTGCCGGGGCGACGTCGCGTGCAAAGACGATTCGCACCGAGCTCTTGCGCGGAACCGGTCCGCTGGTATGCGCGGCAATCACCGAACCCCACAGTGGATCGGGCGCTTCGGCCACCGGTTTGTGCGGTCCTTTACAGCCGACGAGGACCAACAACAGGACCACAAGGCACGGAATGCCCACCGCATACCAAGCGATGTAGCGCGCTATGGAGGCCAGCGACATAACGATAGATTCATTGAACCGAGCGAGCGACATGACAGCAATCCCGTGTGAAATAAGTTTGTTGATCCAGACGAACGATTGAGATGGCAGGACCGCGGCGCGTCCGAAGGAAGTAACTCGCCGCGCGTAAACCGTCGAACATCCGCGTGCCGCCGCACAGAAGCAACGCCGCAATGAGCGCGACAGCGGATATTGAGAAATGCACTTGGATTTGCGGCGTGCGATAAGGCATGGGCGACGAACCGTGGGGGATGAGTCCATTGCGCGCCCGAATGGCGGCGTAATCGCGCGAGAAAAATGGCGGAACGGCGAAGGAATATGGCGAAAGATGACCAGCAATTGGCCGCTCATCTCTAGCGACGGTCTGATTTATTCGCGTATCGTCATACCGGCGTACCTGAAACTGCTCCTGCGTTTCTGGCATGACCTACATCCATGTAGGCCTCAGGCCGGTATCCATCTTGTTTTTCGACATTTCAGATAGACCCCGGCCTATGCCGGGGTGACGAAAACAACCCAAGGAGCCTAAACACCTTTTCCGTCAGCGTTGGACGAAATCGGAACGACGACACACGAATAAATCAGAGTTTCCCTAGTTAGTTCGCCTTGCTTAGTGGCCCCACTTTCTCCGTGCCGCTACTATTGCCGTCTCCATGACACACGCCATTCGCATCGCCTCCATCGGTGGTCCCGACGTTTTACGATGGGAACCCATGGAGCTTGGTGCACCGGGTCCTGGCGAACTTCTGCTCAAGCAATCCGCCATCGGACTCAACTTCATCGACGTTTATGAACGCACGGGCCTTTACCCCACCACGCTCCCGACGGGACTAGGCCGTGAAGCGGCAGGTGTCGTCGAGGCAATGGGTTCTAACGTCACGGGTTTTACCGTAGGCGATCGCGTTGCCTATGTGCTTGGAATTGCCGGCGCCTATGCGGAACGGCGCATCGTTCCGGCGGAGCGGGTGGTGAAACTCCCGCAAGGCATTTCCGATTCGATTGGCGCGGCCGTGATGTTGAAGGGACTGACCGCACAAGCCTTGCTTAGACGCACCTATCGCGTGAAGCGCGGCGACACGGTGCTTATTCACGCCGCGGCTGGCGGAGTCGGCCTATTGATGACTCAGTGGGCAAAGCACCTCGGCGCGCGCGTCGTAGCCGTTGTCGGTTCCAATGAAAAGGCGTCGCTGGTCCGCGAGCATGGCGCGGATCTCGTTCTGCTCAGTGACGACGACTGGGTCCGCGCAGCCCGCGACTACACGCGCGGCCAAGGCGTTGCCGCCGTTTACGATTCCGTGGGCAAGGATACCTTCATGCGTTCACTCGATTGCCTCAAGCCTCTTGGCATGATGGTGACTTTCGGCAATGCCTCGGGTCCGGTACCGCCTATTGCTCCGCTCGAATTGAGCA
>CAZQYC010000024.1:0-33545 GCA_964597495.1 uncultured Steroidobacteraceae bacterium
ATTTTTCCAATCCCATCTGCAGTGACTCGATGGTTTCCATGTCCATGTGGTTGGTGGGCTCGTCGAGTAGGAGCACATTCGGCTTGGTCAGCATGAGTTTGCCGTAAATCATCCGGCCTTTTTCGCCGCCGGATAATACCTTCACAGGTTTCCGAATTTCCTCGCCGGAAAAGAGCAGGCGACCGAGCGCGGCCCGGACCGCCTCGTCGCCTTCGTTCGGCGCGCGCCACTCCGCCATCCAGGTAAACAAATCCACCTTCTCTCCGAATAGCGTGTTGGTGTCTTGCGGCATGTAACCGAGCTGCGCGTTCTCCACCCAAGTCACCGTTCCCTTGGTTGGCGTGAGATCGCCGGCGAGGCAGCGGAGCAATGTGGTCTTACCGATGCCGTTCGCGCCGATGATGGCGATGCGCTCGCCCGCTTCGATCGTGATGTTCACGTTCTTGAGCACTTCCACGTCCGCTCCCGGATAGCTGAAATGCAGTTTCTCGATCGTGCCCGCCGAGCGATAGAGCTTCTTGGCTTGATCGAAACGAATGAAGGGATTCTGCCGCGATGAAGGCTTGATTTCCTCGATCTTGATCTTTTCGAGCTGCCGTTTGCGCGAGGTCGCTTGCCGCGCCTTGGAGGCGTTCGCGGAGAACCGCGCGACAAATTCCTGCAGCTCGGCGATGCGCTCCTTCGCTTTGTCGTTCGCGGCCACCACCATCGCTCGTGCTTGCGCCGAAGCCAGCATGAAATCGTCGTAATTTCCCGGCCAAATCTTGATTTGCCCGAAATCGAGATCCGCCATGTGAGTGCAGACTTGATTCAGGAAATGGCGGTCGTGGCTGATGATGATCATGGTCGCGTCGTAGTCGTTGAGCACGCCTTCGAGCCAGCGAATGGAGTTGATGTCCAGATTGTTGGTTGGTTCGTCGAGCAAGAGCACGTCGGGCTTCGAGAACAAGGCCTGCGCCAGCAACACGCGCAACTTCCAACCGGGCGCCACTTCGCGCATCGGGCCGTTATGCAGGGCCGGATCGATGCCGGCGTCGGTGAGAATGCTCGCCGCGCGCGCTTCGGCGTTGTAACCGCCGTACTCCGCGAACTTTCCTTCCAAATCCGCGGCGCGCATGTAGTCGGCGTCGGTCGCTTCCGGATTCGCGTAGATCGCATCGCGTTCCTGCATCGCCTTCCACATTTCGACGTGACCTTGGAGCACCACGTCGAGCACGCGCTGGTCCTCGTACGCAAATTGATTCTGATTGAGCTTACCGAGCCGAAGACCCGTGAGCAGCATCACGTCGCCTGCGCTCGCGTCGAGATCGCCACTCAGAATTTTCATGAACGTGGACTTGCCGCACCCGTTCGCTCCGATGAGACCATAACGATTGCCGCCGTCGAATTTAACGGTGACGCTCTCGAAGAGCGGCTTGGCTCCGAATTGAATGGCGACGTTGTTGGTGGCGAGCATGGGAAGCGTCAATGCGAAAGAGAGAGTTAGTAGGGGTGGCCACTAGCTACTAGCCGCTAGCTTCTAGCCAGAAGAGAAAAGAAAGTCTGAGCTGATTAGCTAGTTGCTAGGAGCTAGTGGCTAGTTGCCGCTCCTATGGCAAATCCGTCCTGCCCATCAAGTAGCGATCCACTTCGCGGGCGACGCCGCGGCCTTCGTTGATCGCCCAGACGACCAAGCTTTGTCCGCGACGGCAATCGCCGGCAGCGAAGATACCTTTCACGCTCGTCGCGTACACCTCATGGTCGGCCTTCGCATTACTGCGCGCATCGGTTGCAACACCCAGATCCTTAAGCAGCTCTTGTTCGGGCCCCAAGAATCCCATGGCGAGCAACACAAGCTGTGCCGACTGAGACTTCTCAGTGCCTGCGACGTCGACCGGAACGAATTGTCCGCTGGCATTGCGATCCCATTTGACTTGCACGGTGGACATCGATTGCACGTTGCCCTGCGCGTCGCCGACGAACTTCTTCACGGTGCCGAGATAGGCGCGCGGATCGGCGCCGAATTTCGCCGCGGCCTCTTCCTGGCCATAATCCATCTTGTAAACCTTGGGCCACTCCGGCCACGGATTGTCTTCGGCGCGCTCCATCGGCGGCTTCGCCATGATTTCGATTTGCACGATGCTTTTGCATCCCTGGCGAATCGCCGTGCCCACGCAATCGGTGCCGGTGTCGCCGCCGCCGATCACGACCACGTCTTTTCCGCGGGCGTGAATCGGGCACGCGTCGGGAGTTCCGGAAAGCACCGCCTTGGTCGCCGCGGTGAGGTATTCCATTGCGAAGTGAACGCCTTTGAGCGCGCGGCCGTCGACCGGGAGATCACGCGGCTTGGTGGCGCCCGTACAAATGGCGACCGCATCGAAGTCCTTGAGCAGCAGCTGCGCTTCCACGTTGTCGCCGACATTGGCGTTGCACACGAACTTCACGCCCTCGTCTTCCAGAAGCTTAATGCGCCGCAAGACGACTTCTTTCTTCGCAAGCTTCATGTTCGGGATGCCGTACATGAGCAAACCGCCGGGCCGATCTGCGCGCTCGAGCACGGTCACCGCGTGACCAGCACGATTCAGCTGCGCAGCGGCAGCCAGGCCCGCCGGCCCAGATCCGATGACGGCGACCTTTTTGCCGGTGCGTGTCTTCGGCGGTTCCGGCAATACCCAGCCTTCCTCGAAACCATGATCGATGATGCTGTTTTCGATGTTCTTGATCGTGACCGGTGGATTGTTGATGCCGAGCACGCACGATCCTTCACACGGAGCTGGGCAGACGCGGCCGGTGAACTCGGGGAAATTATTGGTTTTGTGCAAGCGATCGAGCGCGTCGTGCCACAGGCCGCGATAAACCAAATCGTTCCACTCGGGAATCAGGTTGTTGACCGGGCAACCGGATGCCGCACCGCTGATCAACTTGCCGGTATGGCAAAAGGGAACACCGCAATCCATGCAACGCGCACCCTGATTGCGCAGGCGTTTCTCTTCCATGTGGTGATGGAATTCGTTCCAGTCCTTCACGCGCTCTTGCGGAGCGCGATCGACCGGAAGTTCGCGCAAGTATTCGATGAATCCTGTTGGTTTACCCATTTGTTATTGCCGTGAGCTAACTCTGAATCTATTTGCCCCCACCCTGCCCTCCCCCGCAACCGGGGGAGGGAAAGGAAGAAGCGGACGCGCCACTCCGAATTCCCTCTCCCGGTTGCGGGAGAGGGTTAGGGTGAGGGCATTCTTAATTTCCACCTACCCGCGCAAGGTCGCGGGCGTTTTCTTCGAACGCCACCATGACTGCCTCGTCGCCGGTGAGTCCTTGGTCGTGCGCGCGCGTCAAGCACGCGAGCATGCGCTTGTAATCGCGTGGCATCACCTTAACGAACTTGGTAAGCAAGCGATCCCAATTTTCGATGACGTACTTGGCGCGCGGGCTGCCGGTGTACTTGTAGTGACGTTCGATCTGCGCGAGCAATTCGCCTTGCTCTTTCGGATCGTCGATCACTTCGAGGTCCACCATTTGTTTGTTGACGCAGCTCGGGAATTCGCCCTTCTCGTCGAGCACGTAGGCAACGCCGCCCGACATGCCGGCACCAAAATTACGGCCCGTGGCGCCGAGCACCACTACGCGTCCGCCGGTCATGTACTCGCACCCGTGATCGCCCACGGCCTCGACGACGGCGTTCACGCCGCTGTTGCGAACCGCGAAGCGCTCTCCGGCCATGCCGTGAATGTAAGCTTCGCCGCCCGTCGCGCCGTAGAGCGCCACGTTGCCGACGATGATGTTTTCGGCCGGAACGAAGGTCGATTCTTTCGGTGGCGTGATGATGATCTTGCCGCCCGACAAACCCTTGCCGACGTAGTCGTTCGCGTCGCCGATCAGCGTGAAGGTCATGCCGTTCGGCATGAAAGCACCGAAGCTCTGTCCCGCCGAACCTTTGAAGGTGATGCGCACCGTGTCTTCCGGCAACCCTTTCGCGCCCCACTTCTTCGTGAGGTCGCTGCCCGTGATCGTGCCGACCACGCGGTTGACGTTGCGAATCGGCAACTCGGCCGTGACCTTTTCGCCGCGCTCGATCGCCGGCTTGCAGAGGTCGAGCAACGTCGTGAGATCGAGCGACTTCTCAAGACCATGGTCTTGCGCCATTTGCTTGAAGCGCCCCACTTCGCTGCCGACGTCAGGCTGATAAAGAATATTGCTGAAGTCGAAGCCCTTCGCCTTCCAGTGATCGATGGCCTTTTTGGGCTCCAAGCGATCCACGCGGCCGACCATCTCTTCGATGGTCTTGAAACCGAGCTTCGCCATGAGTTCGCGCATGTCTTGCGCAATGAAGTGCATGAAATTGACGACGTGCTCCGGCTTGCCTTGGAATTTCGCGCGCAACTTCGGGTCTTGCGTCGCCACGCCCACCGGGCAGGTGTTCAGATGGCACACGCGCATCATGATGCAGCCTGTCGCTACTAGAGGCGCCGTCGCGAAACCGAATTCTTCCGCGCCGAGCAGCGCCGCAATGACGACGTCACGGCCGGTCTTCAGCTGGCCGTCCGTCTCGACGACGATGCGGCTGCGCAAGTTATTGAGCACGAGCGTTTGATGCGTCTCCGCCAAACCCAATTCCCACGGCAGACCCGCATGCTTGATCGACGTTTGGGGCGAAGCGCCCGTGCCGCCGTCGTGGCCGCTGATCAACACGACATCGGCATGCGCTTTGGCCACACCCGCCGCGATTGTGCCCACGCCGACTTCGGCGACCAACTTCACGCTGATGCGCGCATGACGGTTACCGTTCTTCAGGTCGTGAATGAGTTCGGCCAAGTCTTCGATCGAATAAATATCGTGATGCGGCGGCGGCGAAATCAAACCGACGCCCGCGGTGGTGTGCCGCGTCTTCGCGATCCACGGATACACCTTGGTTCCGGGAAGCTGACCGCCCTCGCCCGGCTTTGCGCCTTGCGCCATCTTAATCTGCAATTCTTTGGCGCTGACCAAGTACTCGCTGGTCACGCCGAAGCGGCCCGACGCCACTTGCTTGATCGCGGAGTTCTTCGAATCGCCGTTCGGCAAAAGCTTGAAGCGTTCCGGATCTTCGCCGCCTTCGCCCGTGTTGCTCTTGCCGCCGATGCGGTTCATCGCAATCGCGAGCGTTTCGTGCGCTTCCTTGCTGATCGATCCGTACGACATCGCGCCCGTTTTGAAACGCTTCACGATCGATTCGACCGATTCGACTTGCTCGATCGGAATCGCATCGCTCGGCTTGAAATCGAGCAACCCGCGTAACGTGCAGAGGTTCTTGCCTTGATCGTCGATCAACGACGCATACGACTTGTACGTTGTGTAGCTGCCTGTGCGCACCGCCTTCTGCAAGCGGTGAATCGATTCGGGATTGAACAGATGGAACTCGCCGTCGTTGCGATATTGATACTGGCCGCCGACCGGCAAGGTGTGGCCGTTGACTTCGCGTTGCGGGAAGGCGGCGTTATGCCGCGCGATGACTTCTTTCGCGATCACATCCATGCCGATGCCGCCGATGCGCGACGGCGTCCACGAGAAATACTCGTCGATCACTTCTTGGCAGAGCCCGACCGCTTCGAACACCTGCGCGCCGCAATAGCTTTGCACGGCCGAGATGCCCATCTTGGACATGACTTTCACGACGCCCTTCGACGCCGCTTTGACGATGTTCTTGCACGCGACTTTGTGGTCGACGTTCGGCAACATGCCTTCGCGAATCATGCCGTCGACGGTTTCGAACGCGAGGTACGGATTGATCGCCGAGCAGCCGTAGCCGATAAGCAGCGCAAAATGATGCACTTCGCGCGCGTCGCCGGTTTCGAGCACCAGACTCACGCGGGTGCGGAGCCCTTCGCGAATCAGGAAGTGGTGCACGCCGGCAACGGCCAAGAGCGCGGGAATCGGCGCAAGTTCGCGATTCACGCCGCGGTCGGAGAGCACCACGATGTTCACTTCGTCTTCGGTGACCATGCGCTTCACTTGCGCGCAGAGTTCTTCCATCGACTTCGTCAGACCCTGCTCGCCGCGAGCCACGCGGAACAGGAGCGATGCCGTGCCGACTTTAAGCCCCGGCAAATCGAGCTTGCGGATTTTGGCGAACTCCTCGTTCGTCAAAATCGGCCACTTGAGCTCCAAGCGACGGCAATCCGAGGGTTGCGGATTGAGCAAGTTGCCTTCCGATCCCAGGCGCACTTCCGCTGAGGTGATGATTTCTTCGCGGATGCAATCGATGGGCGGGTTGGTGACCTGCGCGAACAATTGCTTGAAATAGTCGTACAACAAGCGCGGCTTGTTCGACAACGCGGCGAGCGGCGTGTCGTTACCCATCGCGCCGGTGGCTTCGACGCCGTCGCGCGCCATCGGCGTGAGAATCACGCGCTGATCTTCGAAGGTGTAACCGAACGCAATTTGCCGGTGCAGCAACGTATCGTGATCGGGCAGCGGCAAGTCCGGCGCCGACGGCAATTTATCGAGATACACCAAGTGCTCGTTGAGCCACTGGCGATAAGGGCGCTCGGTGGCGATCGCATGCTTGATCTCGTCGTCGCTGACGATCCGGCCCTGTTCGGTGTCGACCAAGAACATGCGACCCGGCTGCAAACGCCCCTTCTGCACGATACGGTCCGCGGGGATGTCGAGCACACCCGCTTCCGAGGCCATGACGACCAAATCGTCTTTAGTGACGTAGTAGCGCGAAGGACGCAGCCCGTTGCGATCCAGGATCGCGCCGATTTGCTTGCCGTCGGTGAAGGCAATCGCCGCAGGACCGTCCCAGGGTTCCATCAGGCAGGAGTGATACTGATAGAACGCGCGTTTCTGATCGTCCATGGTTTCGTGATTCGACCACGGTTCGGGAATCATCATCATCATCGCGTGCGCGAGCGAACGGCCCGAAAGCACCAGCAATTCGAGCGTGTTGTCGAACATCGCCGAGTCCGAGCCGTTCGGGTTGATGATCGGCGGAATCTTCGCCATGTCTTCGCCGAATAATTCCGATTGGAACATCGATTCGCGCGCGCGCATCCAGTTGATGTTGCCGCGAAGCGTATTGATTTCGCCGTTGTGCGCAATGTAGCGGTACGGGTGCGAGCGGTCCCAGCTTGGAAACGTGTTTGTCGAGAAGCGCGAATGCACGAGCGCGATGGCCGTCTCCATCAGCGGATTTCTCAATTCCACGAAATACTGGTCAAGCTGCTCGGTGAGCAACATGCCTTTGTACACGAAGGTCTTGCAGGACAGGCTCGGCACGTACCAAAACTCCGCGCCGTCGATCGTGGAGGTGCGGATCTCGGTATACGCGCGCTTGCGAACGACGTAGAGCTTGCGCTCGAAAGCCGCTTCGTCCTGAACGTCGGCGCCGCGGCCGATGAACACCTGGCGCATGAACGGTTCGGCCGACTTCGCCGTTTCGCCCAACATGGAATTATCGGTTTGCACCGTGTGCCAGCCGAGCAGCGTTAGGTCTTCGGAGCGCACGATTTGTTCGAAGCGCTCTTCGAGCTTGCGGCGCTTGGTCGGATTGCGCGGCAAGAAGATGAGGCCGCTGCCGTAGTGTCCCGGTGCCGGCAACGCGATCCGCGCCTTCTTGGCGATATCGGCGATGAACTTGTGCGGCATCTGCATGAGCACGCCAGCGCCGTCGCCGGTGTTCACTTCGCAGCCGCAGGCGCCGCGATGGTCCAAGTTGCGGAGCACCTGAATGCCGTGTTGCAGAATCTTATGGCTTTGGCGTCCCTTGATATCGACGACGAAACCGACGCCGCAGGCGTCTTTTTCGAATTGCGGATCGTAAAGACCCTGTTTGGCGGGAGGGCCCAATGGAATGTTGGATTGGGCAGGCTCAGAACCTACCCAGGTAGCGTCTTGACCTTCTCTCGAAGACCGGTTTTCCGTCTGTAGAGACGGGTTTTCAAATTCGCTCATGATGTCCACCGCAAACTAAATTCGTCGCTGTCCCGTCGAGCCTATCTAAGGACGGACTAGCGTTATTTCACCATCGTCTTCATTCATCGACCGTCGTCCTATCGACGTACGCGCAGGGCGCGAGCGTTCACGGCTCAAGCAGCCCCGGGGTTTCACCGTTTGCGCAATGTGCGCAGACAACCATTCATACCCCTGATTGCGCGCTTGACGCAGGAGCATAGTGGCCACGGCATCGTCGCCCAGCCTTCACAAGTCATTGATTCAGAAGCACTCGCGGTGGATAAGGCCAGCGTAACAACTCGCTTAGCCCCCGACACTCTATGACGCACCTTAAAGAACGCGCGTCCGCGATCAATCGATTCAAGCTTGATCGGCAACCCAATCGGTCCGTCAAAACGGCTTCATATTACAGGCCGAATCGGGTCCGTCAACGTGTCGTTCACGTTGAGCGAGAACATTGAAAAAACAAGGGGTTCGTTAGGTTTGTCTTAATGATTGATGGAAGCTTTGCTAGAAGCTTCTAGCCGCTAGCTACTAGCTGCTAGTCAGAGAAAGAAAGAGAGCTTTCACGCCGTTACTAACGAGCTCAGCGACTTGCCTTGAGAACTGGAGAAGAACGGGGCTAATTTACTGAGGTAGATGCGCTTGTCTCTTCTGGCTAGCAGCTAGTAGCTAGCGGCTTTCGAATCGCGTTCTCGCGATTCGAAAAAAAACGCCGCCGGCTGGGAAGAAGCACGGCGGCGGTAGAGCGAACCTCTTGGGAAGAAGAGGCTCAACGCATAAACATCAACGCCAGGTCAACGCTAGCAACCGAGTTGGAGCCGCGCTCCGGACATCTGCATTTCACTATCGCTGAGCATTTCCATTTCGTAGCCCATCACTTCACGGCTGACCGGATCGATGATGGGTTTGCCGCGGCGAAAACAACCCGTCGTCATCACCTGCTCTGCGAATGGCATCTCAGGGGTCAGCGGTTGCAGGGACATCCGACCTTCGTGATCGCGCATCAGGACGGTTGCCGTTTCGACGGCGAATTCACCGGGTCGTGAATCCGTGGATTCCGGGAGTAACAAGGCAATCAAATTGGCTGCTCGCATTCGCTTCACTCGTGTACTTGGGTTGAACTCGTCGTTGAATTCCTAGTTGAATTCCTGACTGCAAGGCATATGCCAACACTTGAGGCCTGGGGAATCATCGACTTATCGCTATCGACCCCTCTAAAAGCTGACGCGAATTGTCAGTTGGCCTGTCACTCTGTCGCGAGGACCGGACAGCCAGCCACAAACGAGAACCTGTAGTATTTCTGCGTCGTTCATAACGGCTAAAGTCGGCGGAGCCAAGCCGCTAACAGTTCATTCGCTACCCGTTTTCGCATTCGGAGTCACCCATGCCGGATCATCCCCGCCGACGATTGGTCGATCGCGCCAATGCAACCCCAACGCTCGTCGGAGCCGGCAGCAAACTCGAGGGTGAACTCGACTGCGCCGGCGATCTCGTCGTCGCAGGCGATATGTCCGGCAATGCAAAAGTGGGCGGCTCATTAACGCTCGCGGAAGACGGCCGATGGAAAGGCAACGTGGAAACCGGCAACGCCGTCCTATGCGGCGAATTGCTCGGCGATATCGTCGTCACCGAACGTTTGGAAATTCGCAAAACCGCGAAGATTCGCGGCACCATTCGCGCGAAGACCATCGCTATCGAAACCGGCGCAGTCGTCGACGGCGACATGTCGGTGACGAGCGGCAAACCCGTGGTGAAGTTCGAGGAAAGGCGGAAGGGATAGATCGCGTCCCTGACCTGACGTTGCAGCGCGCGTGAGCCCTCTTAAATAAGGCTCAGGGATGAGCCTCGGAATGTGCAGCGCACATTCCGGCCTTCGACGAAAACCACGCTTTTCGTCGAAGGCGTCGACCTCGTGACAGGAGTCCGATGGTCGACATATAAAACATTTTTTCTTTTCGCGCTCCCAAAGGAGCCCGAAAAGAAAAAAACCCCGAGCTTGCGGCTCGGGGTTGGAGAAGCGGACCTCAGAAGGGAGATGAAAGTCCGCTAGGGGATACACCAGGAGGGGGATCAAACAATCACATCAACAAGAAGCTCCAACTAAAACATCCGACCAAACCAATTTCGATACACTCAACATCGCACTCGGCACTCAACCATCTCGTCGCAATCAATGAAGCCGCGACCACTGCAAAATCTTGATGTCTTTACTATCGCACTCGAAATTGCGCGCCAGCACTTGCGTGGCTTCGCGCAGATCGCCTCGCGGCATCGTGCGGTTGACTTCCACCACGCCGCGGAACTCGGAGAGCCCCTTGGGCTGGCGCTCTTGCATCAGAAAGTGTGTGTAGTACTTGACGCTCATGGGGTGCCAGCGTACGGACAAGGGCCATCAGTGTCCGTGAAAAGGTGCACAAAATACCCGGCGCTCAACCGGACCACCCTATTTCAGGCCCTGTCTTAGTGACGCAATTCTCGGACAGTCGCGTCGAAAAATCGCACCGCTTTCGCACCGATCGCATCCACTTCACATGATTCGTTATCGCGCACCGCAAAAACCAGCCTCTAAATTTATTACGCCGGGCGGCGCGCAAAAGTTGCGCGAAGAATTGGATTTTCTCTGGCGAAAGAAACGGCCGGAAGTCACGCGCGCCGTGCAAGAAGCCGCCGCGCAAGGCGATCGCTCGGAAAATGCCGAATACATTTACGGCAAAAAGCAATTACGCGAGATCGATGCGCGCGTTCGCTTTCTGCGCAAACGACTCGAAGGAATGACGATCGTCGATAAACCGCCGTCGGATCCCGCTCGAATTTATTTCGGCGCTTGGGTTTCGCTCGAGGAAGACAGCGGCGCGGAACATCGTTACCGCATCGTCGGTCCCGACGAATTCGACGCAACGCGCGGCTGGATCAGCATGGACTCCCCCCTTGCACGTGCGCTTATGCGCAAAGCCGTGGACGACGAGGTCTTCGTCGACATGCCGGGGGGGCGAAAGAGCTATGTGGTGACGGATATTCGCTACGGCGAGTGAGGTCGCGTCAGACGGAAAAGCCGTTACGACATCAACGTTTCCCTCACCGTCAGCTTCGATGCGCGTTTCGCCGGCGCCACGCTGGCAACGATCGCCAGCAGCGCGACGCCTCCGACCCATAAGAACGCAACGATCGGCGAAAACACGACAGGAAAGGGCCGATTGACGACGGCACCCAATGCCTTTTCGGTCCAAACGGTAAGCGGAGCCGCGCATAACAAGGCAAGCACCCAACTCAGGCCACCGATGACGAGCGCTTCGATGACGATACTGTTTTGAATGTCGTAAGCGCGCGCCCCCAGTGTCCGCATGACGCCGAATTCGCGCGTGCGTTCGAGGACAGCCGTACTCATGCACGACGCGAGTCCCGCGGTTGCGATCTTGGCGATGGAGGTCACGATCAAAAGCATCATGGCGACGAAAATGTACGTGTGCATCGTGATGCCCATGCTCATCGACGCTTTCGTGTACACGCCGCGCGCCGGAAGTTCGCTTTTCGCCAAGGCCGCTTCGATTGCGCGCGCAGTCGCGTCGGCATCGACGCCAGGCTCCAATCCGACCAAGAACGCGCGCGCCATGCCGTTTGACTCGACGATTTGCGTAAGTGCGGCCTTGGTCGTGTAGGCCTGCGCGGAGCCGAACAGTTCGCGCGCGATGCCGACGATGCGTAATCGAACCGGCTTACGGTTCACGATGAGCGCAATGGATGCACCGAGCTTGGCGTCCGGAAACAGATTGGCCCGGGCGGCGCTGTTGAGCACCACAGCATCTTCGTCGTCGGCATTCAACCAACGCCCTTCCGCCACTTCGAGTTTTTGCAGAGTTGACCCCGGAGCGACGGCGCGCAACGGCAAACTTCGCGTGGAAAACGAAAGTTCATCGCCCGCGTCCGAATTCGCCCACTGCATTTGCGTCGATTCCACCGCTCGCACGCCGGGAATCGAGGCCAGCGCCTCGATCACTGAGGTCTCGAGTCGCGGTTGTCGCAGGCTGACTTGGATGTCGAAGCGCTGTTCGTCGATCGATGCGCTGGTCACGCTCCGCCACAACCACAAAAGATTTCCGGCCAGCATAAAAGTCGTACCGGTGAGCACCAACAGGGTAAGCGCGAGGGCGAACTGCGATTTGCGACGCGCAAGATTGCGCACCGCAAGTTGCAAGCTCACGTTGTTCGCCCGTACGCGATTGCAAAGCCGCTGGAGCCAGCGGTTATTGTCGCGGCTCGACACGCCGTAGTGGTCGATGGATTCGCGCACGGACTTGCGCGCCGCAGAGACGATCGACCAAAGCGAAGCACAAAACGGCACGAGCAACCCAAGCGCGATGCAGAGCTCGAATACCGACGCCGGCACTGAGTTGTCGCCGATGTCGAAGTTGAGAACTCCCATGAGGTAGCCGGCAAACCACTTGCCCGTCAGGATGCCGATGGGCAACGCAACGGACAAGGCCGCAAACGCAAGCGCCAAAACCAGCGTCGAATACATACCTATGATTTGCCGGGTCCGCGCACCCAGGGCCTTCATGACCGCAATCTGACGAACCTGCGGGGCGAGCAGTCCGCCGATGACGATGGTCAGGAGCGCGGCCTCAAGGACGACGGCAAGCACGCCAAAGCTCAGGAGCGTCCGCGCGACCGAATCGATTTGCCATTGATGAGGATGCTGTCCCGGTGGCGGAATCCGAATGAAATGAACGGCGCGACCCTGCTCGCGCAGCCAGAGCGACAATTTGCGCGTCATCGCTTCGATGTCGCTTACCGTGCTTGCCTCGGTCACGACTTGCAGTTCATCGAACGAACGCAAGGCATCCAGCGTCGCCAGCGTTTCAAGCGTGATGTAGCCGTAGACGACTCGATCCTGCCAAGCCGGAGCCTCGCCCGGATCGTGCACCGAGCCTGCAATCCTGAGCGTATGTTTCGCTCCGGACGGCAATTCCAAGTCAAGCTCGGCGCCGATATCGATCGGCATCATCCGCGCCACCGCGCGCTCGATCAGGATTTCCCCTCTTGAAGGCGGCCACGCACCGGCTTCCGGATAGAACTTTGCGATAGACAGCGCCGAGAAATCGGAAACGACGCGCAATGAGAGAAAGATCGGATCTCCGGACGGCAATTTCGTTTGAGCCGAAAGCGTGGCTCTCCGTTCCGCAGCGACGATGCCCGGCTGCGAGCGAATCGACTGCAGTAACTCTTCGCTCACTTCATCCAGCGATAGGACGGCCGAAGGCGGATTCGTTCCGAGATAGTTGCGATTCATCTCACGGGCCAGGATCGCACGCGCAGTCAGGATGGCGGCGACCAAGGCCATGGTGATGCCCATTGCGATCCCGATGCCGACCAAGCGACCGCGTGCCGCACGCGCATCGCCCAAAAGTTTTCGCCAGCGCGGGCTTAGCTTCTTCATCAGTGGCTTCATGCTGCGGAATCCGCAATCACCGCGCCGTCGCTCAACGTAATGATCCGGGTGAAGAATCGGCTCAGATCGCGCTCATGCGTCACCGTCAGAACAGTCTTTCCCGATTGAGCTAGCGAAGCGAAAAAGCCCATGACCTCATCGGAAGTTTTCGAATCGAGATTGCCGGTGGGCTCGTCGGCCACGATGAGGGGAGGATCGTTCGCGAGAGCGCGAGCGATCGCGGCGCGTTGTTGCTGTCCGCCGGACAGTTCCGAGGGATATTTGTCCGCTTGCTCGCCGATGCCGACGCGCTTGAGCAGCTCGCGGGCGCGATTCGCACGCTCCGGTTTACTTAAGAAGCGACAGAAATCCATCGGCAACATGACGTTCTCGGCGACGGTGAGCGTCGGCAGCAACTGAAAGAATTGGAACACCACCCCGACACTGCGACCACGCCAAATTGCGAGCTCTTCTTGGGAGAGCGGATGAATCGCATGACCGGCGATATGGATCTCGCCCGATGAAGGCGCATCGATTCCGGTAAGCACGTTGATGAGCGTCGTCTTGCCGCTGCCGGACTTTCCGACCACCGCAACGCACTCGCCCGCCCGCACATCGAGCGTGATGTCGTTGAGCGCGCGGCACACGCCGGAAGACAACTCATAGCTCTTCGAAACGCTTCGTAAAGTCACCAACGCTGCGGACATGTGTCTCCCCTCCAACGGCAATCGAGGCAGCTTATCGGGAGCTCGCCGGACACGAGGCGACTTTGGGACCAGCGGAGCGGGTGCTGGGTAAGCGGGACGGTTCGAATGGAACGACCGTTACTTTCCGGTCCGCGCGAACAACGCGTCTTTGTAGCGGCGGCTCAGGCGCAGCTTTTCTCCGCTGCGTAGCTGAACCTCGTAGTCGCCCTTGAACAACGGATGCAGCGCGGCGATTTCCGCGACGTTGACCGCCGTGGATTTATGGATCCTGACGAACTGATCCTCGCCGAGTTGTGCCAACAAATCCTGAAGCGTTCGTCGAACGAGATACCGCTTCTCACCGCAGTGAAGATGCACGTAGTTGTCGTCGGCTTCCATCCAACGAATCGCCTCGCGTTCGATCATCGACAGCTTGCCGCCGTCGGGCACCAGCAGACGTCGGTTGCCCACCAACTGCTGACGCGCGAATTGAATCGCATTGGCGTGCAAGGTCTTGTTCGGCATTCGCTCGCGTACGCGCTCCAATGTCCGCAATAGACGCTCTTGATCGTAGGGTTTAAGTAAATAGTCGATCGCATTCAAGTCGAACGCTTGCAGCGCGTGTTCGGCGAACGCGGTCACGAACACCAGAAGCGGCGCGTTGGTCGATTGCAGATGAGCAGCGGCCTCAAGCCCGCTCATTCCGGGCATTTGAATGTCCAAAAAGACGATGTCGGGCGACAGCGCTTCGATGCATTGAACGGCCGTGACGCCGTCGCCGACTTCGGCGACAACGTCGAGATCAGGCTGCTCGGCAAGCCAGCGGCGCAGCTTGTCACGTGCCGGCGGTTCGTCGTCCGCGATGATGACCCGCATCATGAACTCACGATCCAAGGCAGCGTCACGGTGGCCGCAACGCCATCGCCATCGCCATCGCCATCGCCATCGGTCAGCGTGAGCGAAGCCAATTCACCGTGCAACAGATACAAGCGTTCGCGACAACTCTTGAGACCCCACCCTTCCATATGATCCGACGCAAGCGTGGAATTCGCGTTCTTGATGCGGATACGCAAAGTGTCGGCTTCGCGCGTCGCGCTGACTTGAATGCGGTCCGATCCCGTGGTGCGTTCGACGCCGTGCTTGAACGCATTTTCGAGCAAGGGCTGCAACAGCATCGTGGGCACGCTCGCCCCGGAAACGTCGTCGCCGACGATCCACTCGACGCTCACGCGTCCGGCAAAGCGCTCCTCCATGATGGCCGCGTATTGGCGTAACAACGTAAGTTCCTCGCCCAAGGCCACCGTGTTGCGTTCGCTCGCGCTCAAATTCGCGCGTAGCAAGTCGCCCAGCCGCGTCAGCAAGCGATCGGCGCGCGCCACATCGACCTGCATCAGGGCGGAAATCGTATTCAACGCGTTGAACAAGAAGTGCGGACGGAGCTGTCCCTGCAAATGCGTGAGCTTGGCCTCCACGAGAGACTTCTGTATCGCCAGGAGATGTTCGGTTTGACGGCGCATTCTTGCGAAGGAGAGCACACCGAACGCGAGGCCGAGCCAACAGCAATAAAGCAGTGCCGCCTTGATCGCTTCGTAGAAAAGCAATCCTTGGATGAACGGAAAGCCACGACTGAAGCCGAATCCGATGAGGAAAAAACCCAAGAGACGAAGTCCATAGCCGACAGCGATGAAGAAAACGACAAATAACGGCAAACGCTTCAGTTGGTATCGAAACCAGGCACCCGGCCGATCTATGGATGCACGCGTAAGTCGAGTGGACTTCGTCTCGACCAGCAGCCACGCCATGATTGCAGTCGCGTAAGAAGCGAGCACGATCCACACAGTGGACCGCGGAATGCCCTTGCCATGCACGTATCCAGGCAACTCGAGCGTCGTAAAGAATGCGAGCAAAACCAACGTAATCGCGATCGGCACGACCAGCGATTTCGGCCAGGCGATCGTCGACGAAGTTTCAAGCGGTGACGAAGGATCGTTCATGCCGGCGAGCCGATTAGGATCGCCCCATCCTAACGTGAGCGTAAAGAACGCAGTAGAGGATTGGGGTAAGCGGGGCGAGCGATGCCCACCCTCGACCGGCTACCGGCTACCGGCTACCGGGGAGCGTACCTTCGTTTTCAGCGTTCTAAACCTTCACGTTCTTAAACTGCCACGGATCGCTCTTGTCAAGGTCTTCCGGGAACAAGCGTTCGCGCTCGAAGAGCGGATTCCAATCCGTGTACGCGCCGGTTACGGTGCCGAGATACGGCATGCAGATTTCCAAGTTGCGGCGGAAGTCCATCTCTTCCGGTTCGACGATGCCTTGGGTCGGATTCTCCATCGCCCAAATCATGCCGGACAGCACGGCCACCGTGACTTGCAAACTCGTCGCGTTGTTGTGCGGGGCAAGCTTGCGCGCCTCTTGAATCGACAGCTGCGAACCGAACCAATAGGCATTTTTCTTGTGGCCAGCGAGCAGCATGCCGAGCTCGTCGATGCCCTCGGTGATTTCTCCGACCATCAGGCGCTGCTTGGGTTGCAACCGCCAATTGCGGCCGGCGAATTCATGAACGGACATGACTGCGCTGTCGCATGGATGATAGGCATAGTGAACCGTCGGTCGATACGCAACCTGATTGCCTTGCTTTACCGTGTAGTAGTCGGCAATCGAAATCGACTCGCCGTGCGTGATCAAAAACCCATGGAAGTGCCCCGCGAGCGGCGTCCAAGTTCGAACGCGCGTACCGGCGCCCGGTTGCAGCAAATAGATCGCGCTGTCGCAACCGAATTCGTGTTTGCGGCCGTTAGGCGGCAGCGATTTTTCGTGCGCGCCCCAGCCGAGTTCGGCCGGTTGCATACCTTCGCTGACGAAGCCGTCGATGGACCAGGTGTTCACGAATTCGCCGGGCTTCTTCGGCGTGGTGCCGACTTGCGTGTCGCGCTCGGCGACATGGATGACCTTGACGCTCAACTTATGCGCTAATGCTGCCCACTCCGCGCGGGACTTGGGATTGCCCGCGTCGACCTCGGTGTCCTTAGCGATGTTGAGGAGTGCCTGTTTAACGAAGTGCGACACGAGACCCGGATTGGCGCCGTGCGTAAGCACCGCTGTCGGGCTGCCGGCGCCGAGTTTCTTGCGAAGCGCCAGCGCAGTTTCGCGAAGCGCGTAGTTCGAGCGATGCGAAGGCGAGAGATTCGGATCGGTGTAACCGCCGGGCCAGGGTTCGATACAAGTATCGAGATACATCACCCCGTGTTCGTTACATAACTCAACGAGCGCCACGCTCGACACATCGACCGACAAATTAACCAGGAAATCGCCTTTCGACAGCATGGGCGCGAGCACCGAACGAAAGTTCTCCTTCGTCAGCGGCTGTTTGATGAATTTCACGCCGTATTCGGCTGCGACCTTTTCCCCACGCTCATCGGCCGTGACCACCGTGATGCGGTCGGCCGTAATGCCGATGTGCCGCAAAATGAGCGGCATCACGCCCTGGCCGATGCTGCCGCAACCGACCATCACCAACTTTCCGGGAAACACGACGTGAACGGGATGTGAAGACATCAAGAACTACCTGCAGGCGAGAGAAAAATTGAAGGCGGAAGTTTACTGAAAAAGAAGCTACTAGGCGCTAGCCACTAGCAACTAGCCAGAAGAGAGACTCGAAGTCTCGAGCGGAAAAATCGTTTTCTTTCTCTGGCTAGCGACTAGTGGCTAGCGCCTAGTGGCTTTCCTCTCACCCTCTCCAGTGCGGCGGATACGTCCGATCGTAACCGGGCAGATTCTCGATGCGCCGCATCCACGCTGCGATGGCAGGAAAATTGGCGTCGAGCGGGACGAAGCGGCCGCGCAAATCCTGCGCTTCGCGACGCTCGAGTGCGCGCAGGAGCAACTGAATTCCAGGGAAGATGACGGCGTCGGCGGCGGAAAAGCCCGTACCGACCAGCCACGGCGAAACCGCCAAGCGGCTCTCGATCGTGCGCGCTTCCTTGGCCACGGCCTGCACCGCTTTGCTTGCTTCGTCGACGCGGCCCTCGAGACCCTGAAAGAAAACGATCGACATGATCTTGTTCACGTGTTCTTCGGCGTACGCTTGGTATTCGCAAAGAACGCGCATGATGGTAGCGGCTTCGTCGGGCGTCTGGCCAAACATCGGCGGATCGGGGAACTTGCGTTCGAGGTAGGTCATGATCGCGAGCGATTCGTAACAAACGAAGTCGCCGTCCTTCAGCACCGGAACGCGGCCGCGCGGATTGAGCCGCAGCATTTGCGGCGACTTGTGATCCTGCTTTGAGAATTGCAGCAAATGCGAGCGGTAGGGAATACGTTTGTACTCGAGCGTCAAAAGCACGCGCCAGGCGTAAGGACTTCCGCTCCCCCAATAGATATCGATGGCCATTGTTCCGACCCCGGTTTGTTATGCCGGTAGTGTAAGCGGGGATCGGCGATACGAAAAGCCGAGACACGGGACGCAGAACTCAGGACGCGATAAGCTCGGAGTCGTTCTAACTCTCTCCAGCTCACCATTCGATGTACACCACCGTTATCTCCCCTGCCGAACTGGAGCGCACGCTCGCCAGTACCGTCGTTATCGACTGCCGCTTCGATCTCATCCAGCCCGAAGCCGGTCGGGCAGCCTATCTGGCCGCACATATCCCCGGCGCGATCTACGCGCACTTGGATAACGATTTATCAAGCCCGAAATCGGCAGCGACCGGCCGGCATCCTTTGCCGAACCCCGACAGCCTTGCGGAAACCTTCGCTCGCTGGGGCATTGCGAACGACACGCAGGTCATCGCCTACGATGCCGACAATGGCATGTATGCCGCCCGACTGTGGTGGTTGTTACGCTGGTTAGGGCATCGAGCGGTTGCCGTATTGAACGGCGGCTTTAAAGGATGGGTAGCCGAAGGCAAACCCACCGCCACTACGGTACCTTCGCCAACTAAATCCCGGTTCACTGCGCACCTCGATCCAACGGTCGTAGTGGATGCAATCGACGTCGCCAACTATGTGGCCCGAAGCGATTGGCGTTTATTGGATGCCCGTGCCGCCGAACGATTTCGAGGTGACGTCGAGCCTATTGATCCGGTCGCAGGCCATATTCCCGGTGCCCGCAACCATCCTTTCGCAATGAATCTGGGAAACGATGGGCGCCTCCTTCCGCAAGACCGGCTCCGAGAAACCCTGGTTCGCTCCCTGGACGGCGTCGCTCCCGGTCACAGCATCATGATGTGTGGTTCGGGCGTAACGGCCTGCCATAACTTGCTCGCACTCGAAGTGGCCGGCTTGCACGGCGCAAAGCTATACGCCGGTTCCTGGAGCGAATGGATTCGCGATCCGTCGCGGCCGGTCGCTAAAGGCGCCTGATTTAACACCGCGTCTAACGGCGCGCGACTTCGCGCTGTCCGACAACGTCGAATTTTTTTGTTGACTCGTCACGTACGAGTTCTATCCTTGCGCCGCATGGACATCCCCGCAAAGCGCTCCGTGCCTAACCATTGGAAAATCGAAGATTCGCTCGATCTCTATCAGGTCAATAACTGGGGCAAGGACTACTTCGGTGTAAACGCACTAGGTCATGCCGTGGTGCGCCCCGATGCTTCGCCGGATCGAGAGATCGATCTATTCGAAGTGATCGAAGGCTTGAAAGCGCGCGACCTTACTGCTCCGGTCGTGGTGCGCTTCGCCGATATTCTGAAGCACCGCCTCACGCGCTTGCACGAAGCCTTCGCGCAAGCCATCGCGGAGAACGACTATCGCAACCGCTACTGCGCCGTCTTCCCGATCAAAGTGAATCAACAGCGCCTGGTCGTCGAAGAGATCTACCGCTGCGGCAAGCAATTCGGTTTCGGGCTCGAAGCAGGTTCAAAACCGGAATTGCTCGCGGTCATGGCGCTTACCGAAGATGCGCCGGAGCGAATGATCGTCTGCAACGGGTTTAAGGACGATAGCTACATCGAGGCCGTGATTCTCGCCACCAAACTCGGACGCACGATCATCCCGGTAGTCGAGAAATTCGACGAGCTGCATCTGATTTTGAAGCACGCGGCCAAATACCAAGTGCGCCCGCGCATCGGCGTGCGCGTCAAGCTCGCCAGCGAAGGCGCCGGCCGCTGGCGCGATTCGGCCGGCGAGAAGTCCAAATTCGGCTTGTTTATCAGCGAAATTATCGACCTCGTCGAAATATTGGCCCAACACGGGATGCTCGACTGCCTGGAACTCGTGCACTGCCATCCCGGCAGCCAGTTGCAGGATATCCGCCGCGTTAAAGACGCGATCAACGAACTGGCCCACGTCTACGCCGAGCTAAAACTCTTGGGCGCGGGGCTGAAATACATCGATATCGGCGGCGGCCTCGGCGTCGACTACGACGGCAGCGGCACCAATTACGATTCGTCGATGAATTACACGATCAACGAATACGCCAATGACGTCGTGTACCGCATCGCCAGCGTTTGCAACGAGCGCGAAGTTGCGCATCCGATGATCGTGAGCGAGTCCGGGCGAGCGACCACGGCGCATCACAGCGTATTGATCTGCAATGTGCTCGGTTCGTCCGCACTCGATCGGTTTCGGGTCGGCGAAAAATTCGCGGAGGAATTCGGCGATCCGGAGGAACTGCCGCAACCGGTCCGAGATTTGTTCGAAGCCCATCGCGGCGTGACCGATCGCCGGTTGGTCGAGTGCTATCACGATGCGGTGCAGGCGCGCGAACAAGCGCTGCAAATGTTCAATCTCGGCCTACTGAGTTTGAAATGCCGCGGCTATGCCGAGCGCTTGTACTGGGCGACGTGCGCCAAGATTCGAGACTTCTGCCGTAAGTCCGGCAAGGTTCCGGAAGAGCTCGAAGATCTCGAGACCATTCTCTCCGACACCTACTTCTGCAATTTCTCGGTGTTTCAATCGTTGCCCGACAGCTGGGCAATCGATCAACTTTTTCCCATCATGCCGATTCATCGCTTGGACGAGAAACCCACCCGCAGCGGCGTGCTCGCCGATATCACCTGCGATTCCGACGGTAAGATCGATCACTTCGTGAGTCAACGCGAAGTAAAGCGAACACTGGAACTGCACGAGCTGCGACCCGGCGAGGAATACTACCTGGGCGTGTACTTGGTGGGCGCGTATCAAGAAACCCTCGGCGATCTCCACAATCTCTTCGGCGACACGCATGTCGTCCACATTCGGCTCGACGAAAAAGGGGGGTGGTGGATAGAGGAAATCGTTAAAGGCGACACGGCCGCGAAAGTCCTCGGCTACATGCAATACCAGGCCGACCAGCTCTTTCCCCAGTTCTCCCGCGATTGCGAACGCGCCGTCCGCGAAGGCCGGATGAGCGTGGCCGAAAGCCAGGCATTACGGCGCTTTTATGAGCTGGAATTGCATGGGTATACGTATTTGGAAGGAGACTAGATATAAAGATCGGCTACCGGCGTCTGGCTGCCGGTTAAGAACCAAAAAGTCCTTCCATACTCTTGGCCGGCAGCCGGTTGCCTGCTTGCTCATTGCCATCGAAAAACCCCGAGCGTAACATCGGCCGCCACCCACGCTGGTGGGGCAGGGGTTTTGACAAATTACTAGAGTAAATAACGATGACGACGATCTATGTGGGGAATCTTCCGTTTAGCGCCACTGAAGCCGAAGTTCGATCTTTGTTCGAACAACACGGCAAGGTGGAATCCGTAAAACTGGTGAACGATCGCGAAACCGGTCGTCCTCGGGGCTTTGGCTTCGTGGACATGCCGAGTGCAGATGCACAAAAAGCGATCGGCGCGCTCAATGGCTTCGACATGGGCGGCCGACCGCTGCGCATCAACGAAGCACGCGAACGCGAAGCACGAGGACCGCGGCCGACCGGTAAGTGGTAGGGATACGGCCTTTTTAAAGGCGACTCCCAAGCTGAAAGGCCCGTAGAAGTTCAGGGCCTTAACACTTCGCAGCGCAAGCGGCTTTACGCTGTGTGCACGCTTCCATGTAGCGGCGCACTTCGAGATATTCTTGCTCCAAGCAATGTAACTGCTCGGCGGCAGCCTCCATGCGTTGTTCTTTGCCGATGATGTCGAGTGCGTGGCATCGCTCCGCCACGGTTTTCGCACCGAGGGTGGCTGCCGCTCCTTTCAGCTTATGGGCGGCCCGCTTGAGAGCGACCGCATCACCGTTTTCGATCGCGTTGCGAATCGCAGAGAGTCCGTCGGACACGCTCCCGTGAAATTGACGGATGAGGTCTTCGAAGCTTTCGCCGGCGATTCCGCGCATCTCAAGTAACTGGGCACGATCGAATAGTTCCTCCGGCAGCGTCGTCCACGTGTCTTCGAAGCCTTCGTCAAACGATCCAGACGAATCGGCGGCCGCATTTGCGTCGCGTCGTGCATCGGGCGGCAACCACTTTTCCAATAAGGCAGCCAATACTTTCTGCCGCAACGGTTTGGCGGCGAAATCATCCATGCCGGCAGCCAGACAAGCTTCGCGGTCCTCTGCGAGCACACTGGCGGTCACGGCGACGATCGGCGTTCGCGGCTGCCCCTGATCCTCTTCGTGGCGGCGAATCGCCATCGTGGCGAGACAGCCGTCCAGTTCGGGCATGTGATAGTCCATCAGAATCAAATCGTAGCGCTCGCGTTGCACGGCCGAGATTGCTTCGTGCCCATTGGTTGCCAGCACGCCTTGCAATCCAAGATTACGGAGCATCGCCACCAAAACCTGCCGATTGGTTTCGTTATCTTCGGCAATCAATACCCGTCCTGAGAATTTCTTCGCGGAGTGCCTAAAAGGAACGTCGGAACCCATTCCCTGCGCGCACTGCACGGTTCTCTGCAACCGCAAGACCACATAAAACGTCGCGCCGGCGCCGGGCGAACTCTCTACCCCGACGTCGCCGGATTCAGGGTCCAATAACTTCGCGAGTTGTTTGCAGATGGCGAGCCCAAGTCCGGTACCGCCGTAGCGTCGATTGGTCGCTGAATCGCCCAACGTAAAAGGCGCAAATAACTTCTTCTGCAGATCTGCGTCGATGCCAATGCCCGTATCGCGAACCGAAAACCTCACGCGCACTGCACCGTCGGTTTCTTCGAGCACCGCCAAACTCAGGTGAACAGACCCGGCCGCCGTGAATTTCAGCGCATTGCCGAGAAAATTGCACAGCACCTGAGTGAGGCGGGCTGCATCGGTCAGCACGTAAAGCGGCGCCTCCGGCGCTTCCAGCTGCAACGACAGCATTTTTTCCCGTGCCGGCGTCGCATACAGGGCGAACGTCCGCTGCACGAGTTCCGTGAGATCGACCGGCTCGCTCTTGATCGAAAGCATGCGCGCGTCCATCAACGAAAAATCCAACACATCGTCGATCATCGACAGCAGCAGATCGGCCGATGCATTGGTCGTTTTGAGGATTCCAGCCTGCGCCTTCGATAGCGGCGTTGCGGACAGCGCGTCGAGCATCCCAAGGACGCCGTTCATCGGCGTCCTTATCTCGTGGCTCATGGTGGCGAGAAAGCGTGCCTTGGCGCGCACTGCTTGTTCCGCCTGATCGCGTGCTTTAGCAAGCCTGCGCATTTGCTGCTTGCGCTTAAAAGCCTCCCGTTTGGCGTCTCGATAAATACGCCGCCCATGCATGACAGCAGCGATGGCGAGGAGCACCGCGACGATCGCAAGACCGGCCGCGAATCCTCGTGCCAGCTCGGCTTGCCGCTTCTGTACCGAAATAATTGCGAACTGTTCGCGTCGAATCGTGCGAGCTGCTGCAAATAGATACTGCACGACCTCGCTGAAGTGGCCGTTCATCGCCGCCATGTGGCGTACTGCAATGTCCTTGTCGCCGAGGATGAACGATTCCTGCATGGCGTGCGCGTCGGCATAGGTCTTGGCGAGTTCCGCTTTAACGCCGGCGAGTTCTGTAGCAACCGTCGCTCGCGACTCCAGCGAAAGACGCTCGATCGCCGCCGTTAACTGCTCATACTCGACATGGAACTGCGCCAACGCCGTCGCCAATGCCTGCCCCTCGCGGGCAACGTCACCGCTCGCGAAAACGCCGTTGCCGGCAGCATCCATGGCGAATACGGCGGAGCCGACCGCGTTTACGTGATCGAGCACCCTCGCGTAGACGCTATAAGAGTTCGCCGAAAAATCCAGCGCACGGACTTCGCGATGATTGAGCCATAAACTCAGCGACAGCACGGCGACGTTGAATACGGCCAGCGCGCAATAGGCGATATACCAAGTGGGTAGCTTTGCAGAGGCACGCACGGGCCTATTCGCAACACCGTCTGCAACGATGATGGGTTCGCTCATGTACGGCAAACCCCGAACGCGATAGGGCATGAAGTCTTAGCTTTCATCGCACTTGCTGCTCCGCACCGAATCGACTCTCGTTGTTCTTCGGCAACGCCAAAACCCGCCTCGCGTCAGCGTTTTCGGCCCAGGCAGTGGACAAAGTCACGATCGAAAAAACGCCGTTAAGACACTAAACTAAATTCGGCCCGTGGCCGATAAACTTAAGAACTTTGGGTCTGCCCTTGCCGCGCGTTGTGCTTCGAATCGGCGACTATGGAAACTTCGACAAGCCCTGTTGTTAACTGCTCAGTCGTCATCGCAGACGACGACGACCTCACCCGCATCTTGCTACGTAACTTGTTGCGCACCGCCGGCCTGCGCGTCATCGGCGAAGCGGGAGACGGCGCGCGCGCGTTCGACATGTTCCAGAAGCTGAAGCCCGAGATCATTTGCCTCGATATCGAAATGCCCGAATTGAGCGGCTTGGAAGTTCTGGCCAAAATTCGCGAAAGCGATTTGCAAACCGTCGTGCTCATGATCACGGCCGCGACGACCGGAGAAAACGTGCGCAGCGCCATCGCCGGACGCGCGGACGGCATCATCGCCAAACCGTTCAACACGACCAAGATCGTCGGTGAAATGGAGCGCGCCATCGCACGCTCGCAGACGAAGAAGACTTAAGAACGCCTCAATCAATTCGTCACGCTGGCATTCTTGGAGCTTAATTTCACGAGAGCGCGGTCGATCGCGCTGTCGATCGCAACGCTCCATTCCTCCGTGGTATCGCATTCAATCAAATCGCCTTGCACGGACAGCGGCAGCTGCTTCGTCGTACGAATTTCTTCGGTTATTTCCAGCAAACTTTCCTGATCGGCGTGGCCAGCATGCCTTGCATTCGCCCGCGTGCGCTCTGCAAATCGGTTCACCAGTATCTCGGGGAGCGCGTGACAATGCACTTGCACGAACGACGGTCCATGCGCGGCCAAGCGTTCGAAACAGCGGCGATGGTCGCGTTCACGGAAATTTCCTTCGACGATGAAACTCAATCCGCAGCGCGCCAATTCCTCTGCTTGCCGGAACAACAAATCGTAGGCGGCAACGCTGATACGCCGCGACCACGCACGGTCCGCACCCCCCAAAGAACCGAACAGCGACTCTTTGAAGTCGTCCTTGCTCAATAAAGGCCGAACCCAGCGCTTACGCAGTCGCTCCGCCAAGATGGATTTTCCAGAGCAAGGCAAGCCGCCTATGATTACGATCTGCATCGATGATCTCCGCAAACATTCGTCCATCGTCATGATAGAAAAAGTCACTCCTATTTACGCAGGCCGCGTACTGCAACTCAATATCGAACGCGTGCGGCTACCCAATGGCGCTAGCATCGACCTCGAAATCGCGCATCATCCTGGCGGCGCCGCCATCGTGGCGGTCGACGACGAGCGACGCGTTTGCTTGTTGCATCAATTTCGCCATGCCGCGGGTGGATGGATTTGGGAATTGCCCGCGGGGAAAATCGACCACAAAGAACCGCCTTTCGATACGGCATGCCGCGAGCTCATCGAAGAAGCCGGCATGACCGCCGCGCATTGGGAATCGCTCGGCGACTACGTAAGTTCGCCGGGGGTGTTCACTGAAGTCATTCATCTCTACTTGGCGAGGGGACTTTCGCCTGTGCCTCAAGCTCCCGAAGAGCATGAAGTCTTTCGCGTCGAATGGTGTCCGTTTGCCGACGCTCTGACGATGGCGCAAACCGGAGAAATACGCGACGGGAAAACCATCGTCGGACTGTTTAGAGCGGCGGCACATGTTCTAAACCTCTAAATTTACAGTTCCGCCCTCCTAGCACCGCGTTTTCGGCCGTAAAAGTTTTCGACGAATGACATAAGTGTCCGAAAAAAATCGCTGGCCTTGAAACCGTTCCGCTTTATATCGTGAAATACCGCTAGAATTTCCGCATATAAACGATATACATCGGGGAGTAGAGGTTAAAGCAGCGGTGAGTGACGAGATTCGATCCAAAGTAAATCCGGAAAAGTTCGGCTTCGTCGAACGTCGCACTGCGCCCAAACGCGACCAGCCGGGAAAGCTCGCGTTTGATGATCGCGGGAACGCTCAGTATGCGTGGGGCGACGAGCGCATGATGGAGGATGGCGAAGACGCAGACACCCGCCGCGCGCGTGCGTTGTCAGTCGCAAATCTAGTGCTTGTCGATGACGAGCCGCCGCCCGACAAGAAGGCGGTTTCGCTCAATAAGAAAGGCGTCCGTCAGGGCTACAATCCTTACGACAGCGGGATACTCAAGAAAGAGCACAAGAAGTCGCGTGATTTGCGCGCCTTGTCCAAATGGATTCAAATGCAAAATAAACCTGCGCAAGAAAGTGCCGAGCAGGAACGAGACGACCAAGACAAGTAAGCCACGTCACTTCGCTTCAGTCTCACTCCGAAGACCGACGAACCTTTTCCGCGTGTCCGTAGCGATAAAAACGGCGCAGTTCCGCTAACCACGCTTCCGGGCGTTTACAACGACTGCGCAAATAGCGCTCGTCGAGCCTGCTGCAGTACCTCGCCGCCTTGCGATTCGCGAGTTGATAACGCTCCAAACTTTCCGCATCGAGCCCGTCGAGATAGCGAACGCCGTCGAATAGCTGACGATGCAGCCCGGCGGGAAAGGCACCGCGACGTTGTCTCGTCAGCAAAATCATCGCGCCGGCATATTTGTCCACTTCCGCTTGCAGCTCCAGTTCCAGCAGTGAAACCGGCAATCCCTTGGCGATGCGCCAGGTGAGGTAGTTGAAATGGCTTACTCCTTCGAATGCGGTGCAGTAGTCGCTCAGATTTTCTTCGTTGAGTTCATGCAAAGGATTTTGCTTGGCCAATCTATCGAGAACCGGCCGATCGATAAACACTTGCAACCTTGCCCCGTCGTCGCTCTCTGCGACCAATACCTGCTCATCGCTGCTAGGCGTGGCAAAACCAACACGCCCGCGATCCGTCGTAAGGAAATCGTAGATATCGTATTCGCTCGGTGCATCGTAACAATGCGCGAGCAGTGCCTGCATTTGCCGCAGAACCATTGGGCTCAATGTCCGCGCGTGAGCGGTTGAGCAATCGGCGCTACGCCGAGCCGCCGCAACACATCATGAGCACGAGGGCTGCCGGTCTTTAGCCAAATTTCATAGAGCCGCAACACGTCCTTGTCGGTATGCACATGCGCCATTTCGGAAACCTCATTGAGCACGTCGACCAGTCGTTGAAACTTTCTGGCTAGCTCGGCAAAAACTTCCGGAAGCGCGGGCGCGCGAATCGATTCCGCCAACGTGCCGTAGGCGCGACCGCCCATTGCAATGTGGTAATCGACGTCGACCAGCTTGCGCGCAAAGCCATGCGAGAAGAATCCGGCGATGAACAAAGCGACATCGCCAAGCCGGCGCAATGCGCGATGCCGAGCTTCGGCAGTCGGAGCCTCCGAGGCTTCGGCAAGCATCAGTGCAAGCGGCCTCAGACGCACGCCTTCCTGCGTACGTTCATAGAGTTCTTCGGATCTTGCGAACGTCGTCAGGACATTCACGACGTAGTGTTCGGTGTGATCGTCGACGGCGACGTGCTGCCTACGCAACGCGTGCTGCACGGAGTCGCGAAAAAACTCGCGTAAGTTGGTCACCGCTATCGGTGACGCCTGGGCCTCGGTTAGTGCCATTGCGATACACCTCATGCCACGCAAACATCACGAAGGTCGATTGCAATTTACAACCACAATTTATTTTGCAACTTGTATGCCGTAGCCAATCTATCGGCATTGCAAACAATTTGTTGAAGTGCGTTCTTACAGACTCGGCCAATTAGGCAGCCGTAACCGTGAGGCGTTTCTTACTTTATTCTTAGCAGCCGAGAGACTCGCGTGCTAACGAGCGACTTCGTGCACAGTTTTGCCCCGAACTTAGGCACTGGCCTGAAATGAAAAAACCCCGCGATTTGCACCGCGGGGTTTATGAGAGCTGCAATCCGAATTCTGAAATGATCGCCTGGAACGAGATTCCCTGGCGGTCGCTTGGGAATTATTGCTTGAACGTTCGGTTGCTTTGTCGGCTAGCGCAGTCGATTACCAACGGCCACCACCACCGCCGCCACCACCGCCACCGCCACGAGGACCGCGGCCGCCGGCAGGACGCTCTTGAGCTTCATTGACACGAAGCGGACGACCGCCCATGTCCTTGCCGTTCAACGATTGGATGGCACGAGCCGCATCCGCACGCGGCATTTCGACGAAGCCGAAACCGCGCGGACGTCCGGTTTCGCGATCGTTGATGAGCGCCACGGATTCTACGGTGCCGTGAGCTTCAAACAACTGGCGCACTTGACCTTCGTCTGCCGAGAACGGCAAGTTACCCACATAGATCTTTGTCATATCAATACAGTCTCACTGAAAAAGCCTCGAGCGCGTTTCCTTAACTTAAAAGAAAGCGGCAACTGCGAGGCCTGGTTCACGATCGGGCTCCGCCCGCGATGCCGACGCTCACAACGATTGAATTCGTTTTTTACGTCAGCGCCGGTTCAGGTCCCAGGCCTAACGTTCGCGGTCTCGTCGGATCTTTCAGGAGCTGGCCGATTTGTGGATCAATACTTGATCCGGCTGGCCAAACCAGAGAAAAAACACAGGCTAAGGCAACGAACTGGCGCGGAGCGTACGCCAATCCCCGGGCCAAAGCAAATGAGCACAGTCATGCGCTTAAGCGTTTTATCTACACGTCTACATAGCGCCAAATAGCTGTAAAGCAGCAAAAAAGTCGCTTTGCCCTCAGAGGTTGTCGATCAATGATTCCAACGCATTGAGAGTGGCAATCGTTTCGGGTTGCAGTCCCAGCTCGGCCGGCCACAGTGCCCCGCTCCGGTTCACCCAAATGGGTCGCATGCCCGCCGCGCGTGCACCTTGTACGTCCGCCACCGGATCGTCACCCACGAATAGAAACTCTTCAGGATTCAGTTGCGTCCGATGGAGCACGTGATTGAAAGCGGCTGCCGCCGGTTTTAGCGCACCCACGTCGCGAGCGGCAAACCGCGCTTCGAAGTGATGGTCGATGCCGATCGCGGCAAGATCTGCGTTACCGTTCGTTAGCGTGAACAACCGGAAGCGCCGACGCAGTCGCTCCAGCACCGCAGGAACCTCTTGATACAGCGTGACCGAATTACGGGCCCGGAAGAAAACGGCAAAGGCTTCCTCCGCGGCCGGCTCGCAATAACCCACGGCCTCGGCGCAACGCTTCAGCGACGCCTTGCGCAGATACGTGAAATCGTGATGCATATGCGGCTCGTCGACAGCCACACGCTCTCGTTCGGCGCGCAGAGCCTCGACACTGTAACGCAGCGCGATTCGCGGATAGCGTTCCTGCAAGAACGCATACATTTCCTGTTCGGCGCGAACGATCGCCGGCCAGACATCCCAAAGCGTGTCATCGAGATCGAAGCAAATGGCGGAGACGGAGGGCATGAAAACTTCGTTGGCTAACTGGCCGCTGGCTCCTGGCCAGTACAAGAAGGCATCAGACCGCGGCTAGACCGCGTTGAATATCGTCTTTCAAATCCTCGATGTCTTCGAGGCCCACCGAAATTCGGAGGAGACCTTCCACGATGCCCGCACGTTCGCGCTCCTGCGGAGTGATGCGGGCATGGGTTGTCGTGCACGGATGGGTAAGCGTCGTTTTCACGTCGCCCAAGTTGGCGGTAATCGACATTAACTGGGTCGCATCGACGAAACGCCAGGCGCCCTCGCGACCGCCTTCCACTTCGACGGCGATAATTCCGCCGAAGCCGGTTTGCTGTTTTTTCGCAAGGGCGTGTTGAGGATGCGAAGCAAGACCCGCATAGTGAACTCGTTTTATCTTCGGTTGACGTTCCAACCACGTCGCCAATTGCGATGCCGCAGCCGAATGCGCGTTCATGCGGAGTTCCAGCGTTTCCAATCCTTTTAGAAAGACCCAAGCGTTGAACGCGCTCATCGTCGGACCGACGGTGCGCATGAACTGCCACACGTCCTTGCCCACGAATTCTTTCGAACCGACCACGGCGCCGCCCACACAGCGACCCTGCCCATCGAGAAATTTGGTCGCTGAGTGAATGATCACGTCGGCGCCGAAGAGAAAAGGCTTTTGCAATGCCGGCGTGCAGAAACAATTGTCGACTGCAAAGACGACGCCGTGTTCCTTCGCGATATCGGCAATGCCGCGAATGTCGCCGATCGCCGATAACGGGTTCGAGGGCGTTTCAAGGAAAAATAACTTCGTGTTCGGTTTGACCGCCGCCCGCCATGCAGCGTTGTCGTCAAGACGGACGAAGGTCGTCTCGACGCCGAACTTCCCAAGATAGCGATTCAATAGTCCAACAGTCGTGCCGAAAACGCTTTCCGAACACACCACATGATCGCCGCTCTTTAGCAACGCCATGCACAACGAGAGAATCGCGCTCATGCCGGAAGCCGTACCGACACACGACTCGCCGCCCTCCATTTTTGCGAGGCGTTCTTCGAAACAGCGTACGGTCGGATTAGTAAAGCGCGAATAAATATTGCCGGGCTCGGCCTCCGAAAACCGCGCCGCTGCCTGCGCCGCGCTTTTAAAGACGAAGCTCGACGTGGGGAAAATCGGTTCCGAGTGCTCGCCTTCGTCGGTGCGCGCGTGGCCGGCGCGAATGGCGAGCGTTGCTAAGCGAAAGTCGCGGTCGAAGGACATAATCGGCTTGTGGTGACTACAATGGAATGATCGCGGCAAGTATGGGACGAGGTTAGATCGATGTCACTGCCTACCCTGGTTATTGGGACGAAAAATTTGTCTTCGTGGTCGCTCAGACCCTGGCTTGCCTTGAAGCATCTCGGCATTGAGTTTAGGCAAGTCGAATTGCCTCTCAAGACGCAGGAATACGATCGACGCATCGATCAATACTCTCCAACGCGGCAGGTTCCGGTACTCGTGACGGACAATCTCAAGGTATGGGACTCACTGGCTATTTGCGAGTACGCCAACGAGCTGTCGGCCGGGATGGGTTGGCCGAAGGATCGCTTTACGCGCGCGCATGCCCGCTCGATCAGCGCCGAAATGCACTCGGGATTTCAGGCGCTGCGCAACCTTTGGCCGATGAAGGCGACCGCACGCAACCTGCAGGTCGCTTTGAATGACGAAGCTCGCAAGGATTGCGCGCGGATCCAAAGCATTTGGAGCGAGTGCCGCGACATGCATCGCCACGCCGGACCTTGGCTATTCGGCTCCTATTCGATTGCCGATGCCATGTATGCCCCGGTTGTGTTGCGATTCAAGAGCTATGACGCCGAAGTGTCGGCCGTCAGCCGGGAATATATGGGAACCGTCCTGGCTGACGATCACTTGCAGGCATGGATCGCCGACGCACGGTCGAATGCATAAAAAAGCCCGGCTGAAGCCGGGCTTTTTCGCGCCAAAAGGTCGAACAATTAGATCGATTAATTGGATTGATTGGCCTTATCGATTAACCAGAGGCTTGCTTCGCGGCATACCCCAACACGGCCTTGGTCTCTAGGAACTCGCCGAAGGCGTGGTCGCCCCATTCGCGACCGTTGCCCGACATCTTATAACCGCCGAACGGCGCCATCATGTCGCCGGGAGCGCTATTGATGTTGACTTGGCCCGCACGCAGCCGCGCCGCCACTTTTCGCACGGCGAGTTCGTCTTTTCCGGACACGTAGGCGGCAAGGCCATAGTCCGTGTCGTTGGCGATGTCGACGGCTTCTTCAATCGTGTCGTAACCGATCATGGCGACCACCGGCCCAAAGATTTCTTCGCGCGCGATGGTCATGTTGTTATTTACGTTCGCAAACACCGTGGGCTTCACGTAGTAGCCTTTCTCCAAACCGTCCGGTTTGCCGGGTCCGCCGACAACGACGGTCGCGCCTTCTTCAATGCCTTTCTTGATGAGGCCTTGAATCTTGCTCCACTGAGTTGCCGAAACCACCGGGCCAAGCATGGCGCCGCCGTTGGGATCGCCCACCGTCGTGCTTTCCGCCGCGGCCTTCGCGATGGCGACGGCTTCCGCCATGCGCTTGTTAGGCACCAACATGCGCGTCGGCGCGTTGCAGGACTGACCCGAGTTATTCATGACCGAACGCACGCCGAGTTTCACCGCAACGCCGAAATCGGCGTCTTCAAGCAAGATATTCGGAGATTTACCGCCAAGCTCTTGGTGCACGCGTTTCACCGTCGCCGCTGCATTGCGCGCCACTTCGACGCCCGCGCGCGTCGATCCGGTGAACGACACCATATCGACGAGCGGATGACCGGAAATCGCCGCGCCCACCGTCGGCCCGTCGCCATTCACGAGATTAAATACTCCTTGGGGCACGCCGGCAGCCTGCATGATCTCCGTCCAAATCTGAGCGGAAAACGGCGCGATTTCCGAGGGTTTCAACACCATGGTGCAACCGACCGCGAGCGCCGGTACGACTTTGCAGGCAATCTGATTCACCGGCCAATTCCAAGGAGTGATGAAACCGCAAACGCCGATCGGCTCCTTGACGATCAATGTCGTACCGCGCTGTTCTTCGAAGCGATAGTTCTTCAAAACGTTCAGCGAGGTTTGCAAATGCCCAAGACCGATCGCGGCCTGGGCCTTTTGGGCAAGCGACGCAGGCGCGCCCATTTCTTCGGTGATGGCCGCCGCCATCTCTGCATAACGCTTCTGATACTCGGCGGTGATTCTTTCCAGCAAAGCGATGCGCTCCTCGCGCGTCGTTTGCGAATAGGTCGCGAATGCTTTCCGCGCCGCTTTTACCGCGCGATCCACATCGACTGCGGAACCCAACGAGATTCGGCCGGCGACTTCCTCCGTGGCGGGATTGATGACATCGAGCGTCTTGGCTTGGGCGGGATCGACCCAAGCACCGTCAATGTAGAATTTCAAATACTCGCGCATGGCTAGGCTCCATCGGTGTTGCAGGCCGGCGTGGCGGCCAACGGGGGAGGCGATTGTACGCTAAGGAAGAAGAGCTACTAGCTACTAGCCGCTAGCTACTAGCCAGAAAAATCTAAGAAACTACTGTTTTACTGAGCGAACTTAAGTGAAGCAGTCGTGCTCGTCCGTTCTTCTTCCATCTCTGGCTAGTTGCTAGCAGCTAGCGGCTAGTAGCTTCTTTAGGAAGGTAGATCGAATTTTTCACGCGGGCGAATACGCGGCGCACCATGGGCTCGAACTCGGAAAGCGGTGCGCTAGTAAAAGCAGGATCGAAGGCCGGACCGTCG
>CAZQYC010000024.1:33645-46123 GCA_964597495.1 uncultured Steroidobacteraceae bacterium
CTCGAACTCGGAAAGCGGTGCGCTAGTAAAAGCAGGATCGAAGGCCGGACCGTCGTATTTCGCGCAGAATTCCGCCACATAGTCGAACCACGGATGACTGCGAAACTGTTCGCGCATGTTGCGGTCGAGGTCCAGGTGATGGAAGAAATAGTATCCCTGAAAGATTCCGTGCTTCTCGACCAAGAAGTGGTTCTGTTCGGACACGAACGGCTTTAGGATGGCGGCCGCGACGTCGGCATGATTACGAGGTCCGAGGGTATCCCCAATGTCGTGCAATAAGGCACACACGATATATTCCTCATCGCGGCCCGCCTCCATTGCACGCGTGGCCGTTTGGAGGCAGTGTTCCATCCGATCGATGGCAAAGCCGCCGCAGTCGCCTTCCAAAAGCCGCAGATGCCCGAGTACGCGATCCGGCAACTCTTTCAGGAAAGGCACGATGGCCTTGTTGATGACCGCCCAATCCTCACGAGTACAAGTTTCCATGGAGTGAAATTTTGCGCGCGGCATGTCCATATTGCTCTCATCCATCGCCCACCTCGTCATCTAATAGTTATCTACGTATGCACACGGTACGAATCCGGTGCCTAGTCTGTCAACGGAAAAGAACGATGGCCATCAGATCGGCCCGCAAAACTTACAATTCAGGATTCGCCCAATCCAAGACGTGGCGTCCGGCTCCCGGCCTAGATTGCCAGCCTACCGGCCAACGAGCGATGATCCCGATAAATTGGTAGATAAGGATTTGCGGTGAACCGTCTTACCTTCGTTTCGTTGACCGCGCTGTCTATTTTTTCGACAGCGGCCGCGCTGGCCGCCAACCCGCATCCGTTCAGCTTCAACGACCTGGTGGGCCTCCGGCGCCTTAGCGAACCAGCCTTGTCTCCCGATGGCAGACATGTGGTCTACGCACTTCGCGAAACCGACCTGCAAGCGGATCGAGGGCGCACCGATCTCTGGCTCCTCGATGCAACGCAATCGAAGGCCATACCGAAGCGAATTACATCGCATCCGGATAACGATTCGAGTCCCCAGTGGTCGCGCATTAGCGGCAACATCTACTTCCTCTCTGCCCGTTCAGGTTCACAGCAAGTTTGGCGACTTGCGCTGACCGGCGGCGAGGCGCAGCAAGTCACCAACCTTCCGCTTGAGGTAACGACCTTCAAGCTCGCGCCGAACGACGACTCTCTGGCCGTCACGATGGATGTCGTTCCCGACTGCAACGATTTGGCGTGCACCGAAAAACACCTCAAGCAGCAGAGCGACAACAAAGCCCGCGGCATGGTCTTCGACCGCACTTTCATACGACACTGGGATACCTGGGATAACGGGACGCAAACGCATTTGTTCCTAATGAAGCTGAAGGAAGGCGTCGCGCTAGGAGAACCCCGCGATCTCAGCGGCGCGCTGGACGCCGACGTTCCGTCGAAACCCTTCGGCGATGCGAGCGAATACAACTTCACGCCCGACGGCACAAAGGTGGTGTTCGGCGCGCGGCTAAAGGGGAAAGCCGAACCGTGGTCCACCAACTTCGACTTGTATGAAGTATCGATCGACGGAAGCAATCTTAAAAACCTCACCGAAGCCAATCTCGCGTGGGATGCCCAGCCGATTTTCTCACCCGATGGAAATTGGATGGCGTATCGCGCCATGAAACGCGCAGGCTTTGAAGCGGACCGCTTCCATATCGAGTTGCTGAACCGTAAAACCGGTCTTAGACGCGCACTCACCGAGGAGTGGGATCGATCGGTGGATACGATGGAGTTCTCCAAAGACGGTCGCCGCATTTTCGTTCTCGCCGATCACCTGGGCCAGCATCCGCTATGGAGCGTCGATGTGCACTCCGGTAAAGCGAGGCAACTGACTGAACTCGGCCATATCGATGCCTTCACGGTAGGTGATGACGCCCTCTATTTCAGCAGCGCCGATCTGAACGGACCTGCGGATCTTTATTCGATCGGATTGAACGGCGGTGGCGGCGGCAAGCCGCGCCGACTCACCAACGTGAACGCCGAGAACCTTGCGGCAACGCGCCTGGGAGAACCCGAGCAGTTCACTTTCACGGGCGCAAACAACGAGACCGTCTACGCGCACGTCGTGAAGCCCGTGGGTTTTGAAGCGAATGAAAAATATCCGGTCGCTTTTTTCGTGCACGGCGGCCCTCAAGTCTCTTACGGCAATGCTTGGAGTTACCGCTGGAATCCGCAGACTTACGCAGGCGCGGGCTTCGGATTCATTGCGATCGACTTTCACGGATCGCCCGGCTACGGGCAGAAATTCACCGATTCGATTTCCGGCGACTGGGGCGGAAAACCGCTTGAAGACTTGCAGAAAGGACTCACTGCGGCGCTGGCGAAGTATCCGTGGCTGGATGCGAACCGCATCTGTGCGCTCGGCGCATCCTACGGCGGCTACATGATGAATTGGATTGCAAGCGTGTGGCCGGAGCCGTTCAAATGCATCGTCAATCACGCCGGCATCGTCGACAACCGCTTCATGATGTACTCCACCGAGGAACTCTGGTTCGACGAGTGGGAGCACGGCGGTCCGCAATATCAAGTTCCGGAGGCTTACGAGAAATACAATCCGATGAATCACATCAAGAGCTGGCGGGTTCCTATGCTCCTTATCGCCGGCCAACGGGATTACCGCGTTCCGTACAGCCAAAGCATCGCCGCATTCACGGCATTGCAGCGGCGTGGCATTCCGAGCCGCCTATTGATTTTCCCTAACGAGAATCACTGGATACTGAAGCCGGCGAACAGCGTGCAATGGCATCAGGAGGTGTTGCGCTGGTTGAATGAATACCTAAAACCATGATCCCAATGAGTGTCACGACACTCGGCCTATGCTAAATTGCGCGCGTAATGGCTGTTGGGAAATCGACAGTAGGCCTAGGAATTAAAAATAGCGCCTAAAAAAGAGACCTGAAACCAGGCGAACTTACGCATAAAAACAACTGCATAAATAACAACACAGAGGGAACACCATGAGCGTCATCGACAATTTTTTCGGTTGGGACAAACTGAGCTGGCCAAAGAAAATAATGATCGGCCTGCCGATCGCTGCGGCGGTGATTGGCTGGACCTATTACGATCGCAATCAGGAAGCCAAAGAAACGCACGCGACGATGATCACGATGTGCAGCGACGATGCGGCTTGTATCGCGGCGGTCAATCAATACGCCGAGGCCTGTTTTAAAGATAACTACCGCTTCGGCAGGCGAAGCCACGGCGTTCGGACCGACGCCTTCGTCGACTGCGTCAACGAAAAATCGGGTGTGCAGCACTTCACCGTAGAGAAAAAATAACGGCTTCGAGTTCTAATTCGAGTTCGAGGTCGACCGGCTGCTTCATTAGCAAGCTAAGAAAAACGACCGCAGAGGAAAGTGTAATGGACGAGCTCTATCCTTTAAGCCCCGACGCCGTTCCGGAAAATCTCACCCAGGCGACTACGACGTATCGCCAACGCGCCTGGATGGCGATGGGCGGCCTTGCCCTGTTCGTGGTGCTGTACTTCGCACTCACCGGCTGGTTCGGATGGACCGCCTATCGATTGCTCAGCGGCGCGATCGACGGCGGCAGCGACGTGTTCCTGGGGTTCATTGCCGGTGTGTGCGCGGCGTTTCTCGCGGTTTTTATGGCGAAGGCGATCTTCTTCGTCAAACACAGTTATCAGATCGACGACATCGAGATCACCGCGCAGCAACAGCCCAAGTTGTTTGCGTTCCTGAATCGCCTGGCCGATGAAGCCGGCGCGCCGCGACCGCACCGCGTATTCCTGTCGCCGCGAGTCAATGCGGCCGTGTTCTATGATTTGTCGATCCTCAATTTGATTCTGCCGTCGAAAAAGAATCTGGAGATCGGTCTTGGGCTGGTGAACGTTCTAAGCCTCGGCGAATTCAAAGCGGTGCTGGCGCACGAGTTCGGACACTTTGCGCAGCGCTCCATGGCGGTGGGTCGCTGGGTCTATATCGCGCAACAAATTGCCGGCCACATCATTTCCAAACGCGACGCGCTCGACAGCTTTCTAAAGGGCCTGTCGCGTTTCGACCTTCGTATCGCATGGGTAGGCTGGCTGCTTTCGCTCATCGTTTGGTCGATCCGCTCGGTCATGGAAACGGTGTTCCGCGTCGTCGTCCTGGCGCAACGCGCGCTCTCACGGGAGATGGAATTTCAGGCGGACTTGGTCGCCGTATCTCTGACGGGCAGCGATGCGATAGTGAACGCGCTGCACCGCCTCAACGTGGCCGACACTGCCTGGGACCGCGCAGCGCAATTCGCCTATGCAGAAGCAAGAAACGGCCGGCTAGTGACCGACGTATTTGCCGCGCAATCGCTCGTGATCGAACGCTTGCGGGCAGTTTGGGACAATCCGAGTTTTCGCGAAGTAACGCCGCCGCCCAACGATAAGCCGGAAAGCCATCGCGTTTTTCAAAACGAACTCGCGCAACCGCCGCGCATGTGGTCGACCCATCCGGCCAATGCCGAGCGCGAGGAAAATGCAAAGCGCACTTATATTGGCGTCGCGATCGACGCTCGCAGCGCCTGGGAATTGTTCGACGCGGCGCAAGCCGTGAAGGAACAGATGTCCGCACACATCGTGCGTGAAGCCACCAAGGAAAAGCCGGCCGAATCGGTGCCCATTACGGATGCGCTCGCGGCGCTAAGCAAACAGTACGACCGTGCGTATCTGCGACCGATTTACCGCGGCACGTATCTCGGACGTTCGATCACCCGGCACGTGCGAGAGACCGCCGCACTCTACGATCGGCCGACGGCGCGCGAACAAGTGACGGCCGAACTGGCCCTGCTCTATCCCGAATCGCTGACCGCGGACCTCGACAAACTGCGTCAGCTTGAGCACGAAAAGGCTGCGCTTCAAGCGCTGTACGAAGGATTCCTAACCGCGCCAGGCGGAATCATTCGCCACGGCGGCAAGGAATTGCGACGCCGCGACCTGCCCGGCGTCATCGCCGCACTCGCCAAGGAACTCGATGCGACACGCGAGATCGTGCACGCCCACGATCGCCGTTGCCGGACAGCGCACCTTGCCGCCGCCACCGCTTTAGGCAATGGCTGGGATGCTTATTTGCAGGGCCTCGTTAACCTTTTGCACTACGCCGATCATGCGGAAGCCGATCTCAGCGATGCGCAAGGCGCGATGCACAATGTGTATGCGGTAGTCACTGCAGACGGGCGCGTGAGCAAAACCGAATTAAACCGGCTCGTCGACGCGTGCAGCGAGCTATATCGAGCATTGCGCCGGGTGCATGACGATGCCGGCGGCATCCTTCTCGATCGAACCGTTGCACGGCGTTTATCGGTGGAAAGCTGGCAAGCCTCGCTCGAGAAATGCGAGCTGCCGCCGCCCACTGCCGAAAACTTAAGCCAGTGGTTGAATGTCGTCGACGGCTGGACCAACGCCGCAACCGGGGCACTGTCCGCCTTGCAACTCGCTGCGCTCGAGCAATTGCTGCTCGTTGAAGCACAGGTAAGCAAATTCGTTCGCGAGACCATTACGCCCAACGCGGCGCCTGAACCATCGAAAACCCCCGGCAACTATCCGGTATTGCTGCCCGGCGGCGAGCGCGAGCGTCAAAAGAAACTCGGCATGTGGGATCGCTTTCAAACGGCCGACGGCCTCATGCCGACGCTGGCGCGGCTGCTTGTCGCCGCGGCAATCATCGGCGCCGTCGTTAGCGTGGGAGGATTGGTAGGCAGTTCATCGGTCATCATCTACAACGGCCTGGCACGCGACGTCACCGTGCAGATCGGCACGAACACCACCGCGATTCCGGCATTCGGCAAACGCTCGGTACAAATCGACAAAGCCGATCGCTATCAAGTCGTCACGGCCACCGCCGACGGCAAGGCAATCGAAACGTTTATCGCGGACGCACAGCACGAGTTCACGCACTACGTGTACAACATCGCGAGTGCAAGTCCGCTGGTCGAATGGACGGCGGTATATGGGATCGCTACGGCCCCTGCCGAAAGAAAATTAGGTGCCGTGCAGTGGACGAACACGTCGGCCGACGTGCTATTCGAAGAGCCGCCGAAACAAATCAACACGAAGGGCGGTGGTGGGACCCGCTCGGTGCTGAGCGGCTTTGGCGATCGCTCACCGTCCAACATTCTTGAATTGCTGAACTCGGACGCCGAAAAACAGGCCCTCGCCGCGGCGCATGCTCGCTGGGACGACACCACCTCGAAATACGCGCTCCAGTGGTTGTCCCTTGCGATGCGAACCGATAAAGCCATTCTCGCCGAACGGCTTCAACAACAACCGGAAGATGCGCTCTTGTTGCGAGTGGAACAGGACACGGCCAGCAAGAGCGATCACGAGCAAGTTTGCGCACGGCATCGCGCGCTTGCGGCCGCTCATGCCGACAATGCGAATCTGCGCTATATCGCGGCGCGTTGCATCGAGAATCCCCGCGAACGCGACGAAGCTTTTCTCAACGCGTATCGCGCAGCGCCGCGTAACGGCTGGTTGGCACTGGCCGCCGGTTACACCCATGCCGAGTCGGCCCGATGGAACGAGGCACTGTCGGCCCTGGACCACGCGCGAACCGTATCGGCCGTCGCTGAATTTGCTGCGATGGACATCGCACGAATTCGACGCCTGACGATGAAGACGCCTGCGCTCACGGATCTCTATCGCGACGCCGACACGTTGCGCTTCTTCGAAGCCATTGAAACCGGGCACGAGCTGGATTCGCCGGAGGCGCAGGCTTATCACCAGTTGTCCAAAGGCAATCTGAATCAAGCCGTGGATTTGGCACGTAAAGCGCCAGGCTCCCACCCGCGTCTGACGCGCTTGGTTGGCGCTTCCGACGGCGCCGACCGCACGTTGATCGCAGCCGCGCTTACCTTGCCGGCCGATCAAGGGTTGGACGACGACTCGAGATGGGCCGCCTATGCGCTTGCGCTGCGTGAGCACGCCGACACATCGGCATTGAGCGCGGCCATTGAAAAATTTGGCGATCCGAATTCGAGAGCGATGTTGGCGTTCATGACGGCCGTTCAGCAAGGTGATCTAAATGGCGCCCAGAATTTCTTAGTCGGTCTCGTGCCCGTGCTGCGTGGCCACGCTTACAGCGCAGCCGCCGTATTGCTTGAGTCGCGGTGCCCGCCGGCGTGGCGGGAAGGCGCGAAGCGCTTGCTCTTCGTACCGGAGCGGCCCTATTTCCGCTGAGTAGCGGAAATTAAAAATAGCCGTGTTGCAGCGCGACGCGTGCTTCCTGGCCATTCTCCCGCTTAAGCAGCACAGCAAAGCCAAGCATTCGGTAAACTCAAGCGTTCAGACGGCCCTCCGATGCTCCTTGGCGCGGCAAGTCTGGTCGAATTTTTCAGGGTAACGACAATTCGGTTCAGCATCCCGATTCACCATAGCGAGACTTCTTCCATGACCGACAAAAAATGTTCTGAATTCAGCCGTCGCGATTTTTTTGCCGCCGCGAGCGGCGTCACGCTGGGCAGCTTGTTCGGCAATGTTGCGGTTGCGGCCGATCTACCGGCGCTTCAAGAAACCGATTCGATTGCTGTCTCAATGGGCTACAAAGCCGATACGTCGAAGGTGGACGACAAGAAGTATCCAACGCACAAAGTAGCGCAGACCTGCGCCAACTGCCGTTTTTATCAAGGAGCGGGGGCATCGGGTGCGTGCCAGATTTTTGCCGGGAAATCCGTCGACGCGAAGGGATGGTGTCAGGTGTGGGCGGCGAAATAGCAGCAACTAGCAAAACGATTCGACGCTTTGGGCGCGAATGCAAGTCCCGAAGCGTTAGAGGCGACACTGACCGGTAGCCGATTCAGGGCCAGAGCAATCGAGATTTCTCGCGATTGCTCTGGCCGTTCTTAACGTCCAATCCCGTTTCTTACGCCTTCGGCTTCTCGTTAAACAACGACGTGCGTCCGCCGTCGACCACGAGATCGTGGCAGTTAATGAAGCTGCCTTCGTCGCTGGCCAAGAAGAGCGCGGCATGCGCGATGTCGTCACTCACGCCGGAGCGCGGCAAAGGAGTGGCATTCGCGAGGTTATGTTCGAGCTTGGATTGCTTGCGGGCATTGTCCTCGGCGGTCAACGTCGCGGCGCGCGTCGACCCACCCCAGAAAATCGGCGTCGCGATCGCGCCCGGCGAGATTGCATTCACACGGATGCCGAACGGTCCGAGTTCCACGCCGGCCAGCCGCGTGTAATGGCTCACGCCGGCTTTAGCCGCTGCATACAAACCTTCGCCCTGACCGTAGCGGTGCGCGGCGATGCTGGAGTTGTTGATGATCGAACCGCTGCCTTGAGGCTTCATGACGCGTGCCGCGTGTTTGATGCCGAATACGACGCTGCCCAACAAGAGGCGCATCGAGGAAGCGAATTGTTCTTCGGTTACTTCCGTTAGCGAGCCCGGAGCAGGCGCGCCGGCGTTGTTGAACAGGCAGTCGAGACGGCCGAACTTCTTCATCGCCAAGTCCACGAGCGCCGCCGTATCGGCTTCCCGCATCACGTCGGCCTGTTGGAAAACTGCACGGTCGCCCAGTTCTTTGGCCAGCTGCACGCCCTTGTCGGCGCTGCGTCCGGCAAGAATCACCTTCGCACCGTGTTGGATGAAGCAGCGCGCGGTCGCTTCGCCGATGCCGCTGGTTGCACCGGTAATGATGGTTACTTTGCCGTCGAGTCTGCCGCTCATTGTGATCGCCTCTATGGATTGGATTATGTAGGGGTATGTGGGATGGAATTTGGGGGCGAGAGTGTAACGATTTCGACACATTTCGTGCACATCTTCCGGGCTCGGAGCCCCACTGCCATCTGGCTGTCACACAATCCGACTACGGTGCCCCGGCTTATTCACGACCAATAGGCAGGGCCAGATGCATATCTTGATGATCTCGGACGTGTATTTTCCGCGCGTCAACGGCGTATCCACCTCGATTCGAACCTTCCGTCGCGAGCTGATCGCCCTGGGACACCGGGTGACGTTGATCGCACCGGCCTATCCGCACGGCCAAGAGGACGACCAGGCGATTGACGACGAAGATGTCCTCCGCATTGCCTCGCGCCCAGTCCCGCGCGACCCGGAGGATCGGATCATGCGACGCGGCGATATCGATCGGCTATTGCCGCAATTGCGCCGCGAATCGTACGACGTCGTGCACGTGCAAACGCCGTTCGTGGCGCACTACGCCGGGCTTTACTTGGCGAATCGCCTCAGTCTCCCGGTCGTCGAAACGTACCATACGTTCTTCGAGGAGTACCTGTATCACTATGTCCCCTTGGTGCCGCGCGGACTGATGCGGTTCCTTGCACGGCGCGTGACGGTTTCACAATGCAACGCGGTAGAACGGATCGTTTCGCCGTCCTCGGCAATGCAAGACGCTTTGATGAAGTACGGCGTGCGTACGCCCGTCGAGGTGCTTCCGACCGGCCTCGACGCCGCGCAATTTCGGCAGGGCAAAGGCGCCGCCTTCCGCAAGAAGCACGGCATACCGCTGGAAACGCCCACTTTGCTCTACGTCGGCCGGGTAGCGCACGAAAAGAATATTGGCTTCCTGCTTGAGGTGTTCAAGGAAGTACTCGCCTTCATTCCCGAGGCGCTGTTCATCATTGCCGGCGAAGGTCCGGCGACACCGTCCTTGCACGCTCAAGCAAGCGAACTGCACATTGCGAATCGCGTGAAGTTCATCGGGTATCTCGAACGCGACAGCGAACTCCTCGACTGCTATCGAGCGGGCGATCTATTTGTCTTCGCGTCGCGCACCGAAACCCAGGGGCTGGTTCTATTGGAAGCGCTGGCGCAAGGAACGCCCGTGGTCTCCACGATCCACATGGGAACGAAAGACGTACTGGAACACGCTCGCGGGGCACGCATCGTTGCCGACGACAGGTCGGTCTTCGCACAAGCCGTCTGCGACCTCCTGCGCAATTCGGCCGCTCGCGAACGGCTTGCGCTGCTCGCGCCCGTCGATGCAAGCAAATGGTCTTCGCGAGCGTTCGCGGAAAAACTGATGCGCTGCTATCACAGCGCCATCGAATCGCGGCAAGCCAAACTAGCTCCTTTGCGCCGAGCGTCGGCTTAATCGAATAGCCCCCTCCCTCACCCTCCCCCGCTAAACGCAAGGGAGGAAAATGCCACAAGATCCCCGCCTCCGCGTTAGCGGGGGAGGGTGAGGGAGGGGGCTTCTTCCATTCGCCAGAAACCGCGAACGAAGCAAGAACTCATATTGTTTGAATCGCTGCCTGCCGATTGACCGCTGCGAACCTGCTACGTAAGGTCGCACCATGAATAGCTTCCGATCGCTTCGACTTCGCACCAAGCTGTACCTCACCGTTTTCGGCTTCGCTATTGCCTATCCTCTCTGTGCGCAATCGCCTAGCGCAGCCAGGAATAGCGTCCAACAGCTGGTGAACGCCGCCTTGGCGCAAACCACGCAACGCACGATCTACGACGGATCGTATCGCCGCCTCGCCTATCCCAACGGGGATGTTCCGCCCGATCGCGGCGTTTGTACCGACGTGATCATTCGTGCCTATCGCGCCGTCGGCATCGATCTCCAACAGCGCGTGCACGAAGACATGCGCTCCGCTTTTGACGCTTATCCGAAACACTGGGGCCTTCGAGCGCCTGACTCGAACATCGACCACCGGCGCGTTCCCAATTTACAAACTTATTTCAAGCGTAAAGGCGCCCAGCTCGGCGTAGCGAGCGATCCGGCCGCTTATCTAACAGGCGATTTGGTGACGTGGATGCTGCCGGGCAACTTGCCGCACATTGGCATCGTTTCTCAAAAACGCTCCGACGACGGCTCACGACCGTTGATCATTCACAATATCGGCCGTGGCCCGGAAGTCGAAGACATGCTTTTTCGTTATCCGATTACGGGGCATTATCGATATAGCGACGCAAAGTAACGGCCGCAGAACGCCACCGGAGAATGCCATGTACGAGCACAAGTCGGAACAACTGCTGCCGCGCCGTAAATTCGTCAAGCGTCTGGCCACGGCGGCGGCCATTGCCTTTGCGATCGTCGGATCTGGTCTCTTGCTCGGCACGCTAGGTTATCGGTATATCGCCCATCTCGACTGGATCGACGCGCTGCTCAATGCGTCGATGATCTTGACCGGGATGGGACCCGTCGCGCCAATGATCGATACGCCGTCGAAATTGTTCGCCACCGTCTATGCGCTCTTCAGCGGCGTGATCTTCCTGTCCGGTGTCGGCATCCTGCTCTCGCCGCTCTTTCACCGCATCTTGCATCGCTTCCACTTGGAGAAAGCGCACGACGAGTAAATCCGATTAGCTTGCCGTCTTCGAGCTGCGCAACGCGATCCATAGCATGATGAATGCACCCGCCATGATGCCCATGTCCGCGACATTAAAGATGCCGGTTCGGACCGGGCCTATGCCCACATTGAGAAAGTCGATCACGTAACCGCCATAGGCCAGCCGATCGTACAAGTTACTCGCGCCGCCCGATACGATCAGCGCCAGAGCAATTAAGGTGACTCGATCCATCGTTCGCGCGAACAGTGCATACCCCGCCATGCCGACCAGCACAATGCCGACACCGATCGACCAAAGCGCATGGCGCCACTCGGGAGAAAGCGACGCGCCCAAGCTTAAAAAGGCGCCGTAGTTGTGCGCGAGTTGCAGTCTCAGGGTATCGCCAAGATACGAATGCACCACCCCGTGAAGCAATTGCTCCTGGGCGACGGATTTAGTGAGCTGATCGCAACCGATGGAAACGACGGCAATGGCAACTAGCAGAAGGAGACGCATCATTTTTGTCATTCCGATAGCGTACCTGTTGCCGATCCTTGGGGGGAGGGAAATTCGCGGAGGAGCCGCTTAAGATACGGCCATGAGCGCTCACATGAAAAAGCGTCCGCGCGGCAGACCGAAGCACGACGATGTGCTTACGCCGGGGGAGTGGCGCATCGTGCAAGCGGTGCGCCATGGCTTAAGCAACGCAAAAATTGCGCGACTGCGAGGCATCAGCATGGATGCGGTGAAATATCACGTCGAGAATGCGATTGCGAAACTTGGGCTTGCGAATCGCGAAGCGCTCAAGCGCTGGCGCGGCATTCATACACATAGCGCGCTGCGGGAGAAAACAATGAGCGCCCCTTTAGCATTGGGTCCGATCGGCCAGGTCTCGCGCTCGGTGAAAGACATCAAGCAGGCGGAAGAATGGTATAGAAAAGTGCTGCAATTGCCGCACCTCTACACGTTCGGCAAGCTGGCTTTCTTCGATTGCGCCGGCACACGCCTCTATTTGCAAGAACAAGATAGCGTTGGACCGGAATCCATTCTGTATTTGCGCGTCGAGAACATTCAGAACGCATACACCGAGCTGCAAGCACGCGGCGTGGAATTTACCGGTGCGCCGCACATGATTCACAAACATGCCGACGGCACCGAAGAGTGGATGGCCTTCTTCAAGGACCCCGAAGGCCGGCCCTTGGCTTTGATGAGCCAGGC
>CAZQYC010000025.1:0-45914 GCA_964597495.1 uncultured Steroidobacteraceae bacterium
TCGAGGACTTGGTGGTGCACTTCAATCCGGGCATCGAGCGCGTCAAGCTGCGCGAAGTGGGTTACTTGCGCGAAGCCTGCACGCGTCTTGGAATTCCTTTCAAAGACGGCGATGGCGCGGGCAAGTTGCAAATCGAAATCTTCGAGAAAACCGCGGAACATAGAATCGTACAACCGACCTTCGTCTACTCCTATCCGGCCGAAGTATCGCCGCTCGCCCGTCGTAACGACACGGATCCCTTCCTTACCGATCGTTTCGAATTCTTTGTCGGCGGTCGGGAGCTTGCCAATGGATTCTCCGAATTGAACGACGCGGAAGATCAGGCGGCACGCTTCAAACAACAAGCCGACCGCAAGACCGCAGGGGATGAAGAGGCGATGTTCTACGATGCCGATTACATTCGTGCGTTGGAGTATGGGTTGCCGCCGACGGCGGGACTTGGCATCGGCGTCGATCGCTTGGTTATGGTATTTACGAATTCGCCGACGATTCGCGATGTGCTGTTATTTCCGCATATGAGGCCGGAGGCATAGGTGGTCTATGGCAGTTCAGGGGAACGAATTGCCCGTCCGCGGTGTTCGGTCGAGTGTTTTCAGGACCGCCGTAAATACTTCCCCAGTTAATTTAATCATCGGCTTCCGCAAAAACTTGCTGGCGCTATGCATTCCTGCATCGCTTGCAAGCCGGGGTTTGCCATCCCTGCCAAACCCGCGCGATCTTTAGTCGATCGCGCCCATGTTTTTGAGGCTCCTGAAAACACTCGACCGAACACCGCGGACTACGCATTGCCAAGTTCATTCATCAAGCGGAAGCCTTACGAAGGCGCTACGAAATCGAATGCGGCAACGCTAACTTCGTTAGCGCGACTCCATCATCAAGCGTTAACGTCGCATCCGCCTGCGACAAATTAATCACCGCCAATAATTCACAGCCGTCATCGACCGCGGCGGCATACACGACGTCGCCGGCATGTTCGCCGTTGCTCACTATTCGAGTTGCGGGAGCAGCGGGTGCACAGTTTGCGGCGAACCGAAACATCCGGCGTTTCACGGCGCCGCGAAAGTGCGTACGAGCGATGATTTCCTGTCCGGTGTAGCAACCTTTCTCGAAACTAATTCCGCCCAAGAGGTCGAGATTCAACATCTGGGCGATGAAGGCTTCGTGGGTTTCGGGGAAAACGTGGGGAATGCCGGCGCGGAGTTGGGAGAGAAGCGGGGCTGTAGGTTCTAGGTCGTAGGCTGTAGCCAGAGAAGAATCCAGAGATTCGATGGTTACTTTTGACCGCAGTGTGTATTTGCGTAGGCGTTGAATCGTGCGCTCGGCCATCGACGAGACTACATGAAGCACGATGCCTGCATCGTGTTCAATCACGTTGATTACCGCTTGCACGCGACCCTGCGCCGAATTGACACACGCGAGCAACGGCTTGTCTCTGGTTAACGTGTTGATGTCGCAGGTGAGTTGGCCCTGAAGGAAGGAACGTGCATCGGTCCCGCTGACTAGTATTGGTGTAAATAGGTTGGCAGTCATGTCGCGGAAATGGCGTCGGCGGTTAAGTGTTTCAAGAGTTGTTGCGCATAATTCGGCAATTCGGATTGGCGTCGGACGCAGATAGTGAGTTTTCGCAACGCCCATTCGTCCGTCAATTCGATGGCATGCAAGGGCATCTGCTGTGCATTGCGTGACACGGTGGTGGCCGGCGCGACACCGATTCCCACGTTACAGCTGACGAAGCGGCATACCGCATCAAAGCTCCGTAGCTGCACACGCAGTTTTAGACGGCGGCCTAGAGCGTCGGCTTTATCCGCGAGGAAGCGCTGCAGTGCGCTGGTGCGATCGAGGCCGACGAAATCGTAGTCAAGGACTTCGGCGAACGAGATTTGAGAGGTCGACGATAAAGTATGAGAGGGCGCCACGGCGATGACGAATCGGTCCTCGCGAAACGGGAAGACTTCTAAGTCGGCGAGTTCGACCGTTCCGGCGACGATGCCGATGTCGGCGGTACCGTCGGCGACGGCCGCGACGATCTCATCGCTCAAGCGCTCTTCGAGATCGATGTTGACTTTGGGGAAGGCGCTCAGGAACGCGCTTAGCGGTTCCGGCAGAAATTCGGTCAGCGCATTCGTGTTGGACATGAGCTTGATGTGGCCCTTGAGTCCGCTGGCGAATTCCGCCAATTCGCCGCGCATGCGATCCGCTTGCTGTAGCAATACCCGTGCGTGATGGACGAGCGTGCGGCCCGCCGGAGTCGGTTGAATGCCGTGTCGTTCGCGGTGCAAGAGCGGTGTGCCGAGCGTCTCTTCCATATTGCGAATCCGCGTACTCGCTGCGGCGAGCGCGAGGTGAGCGCGTTCCGCACCGGCCGTAATGCTCCCGGCTTCGACGATGTGAAGGAAAAGCTTGAGGTCTGTTAGATCAAAGCGCATGGGGCGGAGAGTATATCCTTCGCGATTGGCGAAGCCACGCTACGCCAAAAACCGGTGGTGTCCATCCCGCCAAAAGATCATGATGCGCGCCATGTCAGGTTCACCCACCGCTCCGCAGTCGTTAGCCGACCAATCCGGTGGGCACGAGGTTTCTTCGGGAGCGAAGGAAGCCTTACCCTCGCTGCGTGCGACCTCTTCCCTGGAGGGAGGGGGGTGGAGTGAGGGCAAACCTCGGGAAATCGGTGGGCGAGACGGACCCGAACCGACGCGATTTGGCGATTGGGAAAAGTCCGGCCGCTGCATCGACTTTTAAGACAGAACACCTACAGAACACCTGACGAGAACGCCATGGCAAAACGAGACAAGCCGTTAGTGCGACCCCTGTCGCCCTACATGCAGTACATCAATCTACAGTCGATGCATACGATGGGATTGTCGATTCTGCACCGAATCACGGGCATTGCCTTGAGCGTCGGGTCGATTCTCCTCGTGTATTGGCTCGTTTCCGCGGCGTCTGGGCCTGAGCGTTACGCCGAAGCACAAGCCGTTTTGTCGACCGCGTGGATGCAAGTTTTGTTGGTGGGCTGGCTGTTTAGTTTTTGCTATCACTTTCTCAACGGCATTCGTCACTTGGTGTGGGACACGGGTCGTGGCTTCGACCTTAAAGTGGCGCGCACTAGCGGTTACTTGGTCTTATTCGCGGCGGTGATTGCCACGGTTTTGATTTACATCGTGTTCTCTATGCGAGTCGGAGGTGCGGCATGAGTTTGCGCAGTCCGCTCGGAAGAGTGCTCGGGCTAGGCACCGCTAAAGAAGGTGCCGCGCACTGGTGGTCCCAGCGCGTAACGGCGGTGGGATTGGTATTGCTCGGCATCTGGTTCATCGCTTCGTTGGCGTGTCTCGGAACGTTTGAGTATGAGGCGGTGATTCGTTGGATCGCCGGCCCTTGTAACGCCACCCTGCTATCGATCTTCATTGGAACGCTCGTTTACCACTCGCAGCTCGGCATGCAAGTCGTCATCGAGGATTACGTGCACGGAGCGCTGAAAACAGCGGCTATCGTGTTGTCGAATTTTGCGCACGTCCTCGTCGGCGTGTTGGGCGTGGTTTCGGTGCTGCGCATTGCGTTTGGGAGCGTGGCATGAGTTACGAATTTATCGATCACACATTCGATGTTGTCGTGGTCGGTGCGGGCGGCGCCGGTTTGCGGGCGACCTTCGGCTTGGCGCATTCGGGATTATCGACGGCGTGCCTGACAAAAGTATTTCCCACCCGCAGTCATACCGTCGCGGCGCAAGGCGGCATTAGCGCCGCGCTCGGCAACATGGGCGACGACGATTGGCGCTGGCACATGTACGACACGGTCAAGGGCTCGGACTGGCTCGGCGACCAGGACGCGATCGAATTCATGTGCAAGGAAGCGCCCGATGCGATCATCGAACTCGAACACTACGGCTTGCCGTTTTCGCGCACCGAGGAAGGCAAGATCTATCAGCGTCCTTTCGGTGGCATGACGACGCAATACGGCAACGGTCCAGCCGCGCAACGAACCTGCGCGGCGGCCGACCGCACCGGGCATGCGATGCTGCATACCTTGTATCAGCAGGCGCTCAAACACGAAGCGCAGTTCTTCATCGAATTTTTCGCCGTCGACCTCATCATGGAAAACGGTGCGTGCCGCGGCGTCGTCGCGATCGACATGGCGAACGGCACATTGCATCGCTTCCGTGCCCATCAAGTCGTGCTGGCGACGGGTGGTTATGGACGTGCTTATTTCTCGTGCACGTCGGCGCACACTTGCACCGGCGACGGCGGTGGCATGGTGTTGCGCGCAGGCTTGCCCTTGCAAGACATGGAGTTCGTGCAATTCCATCCGACCGGCATCTACGGTTCGGGTTGCTTGATTACCGAAGGCGCCCGCGGCGAGGGCGGTATCCTGCGCAATTCACAGGGCGAGGCGTTCATGGAGCGCTATGCGCCGAAGGCCAAGAATCTCGCCTCGCGCGACGTGGTGAGCCGTGCGATGACGATCGAAATCCGCGAAGGCCGCGGGGTTGGGGAACATAAGGATCATATTTTCCTCCACCTCGAGCATCTCGGCGCGGACTTGCTGCATGAGCGGCTGCCGGGTATTTCTGAAACGGCAAAAATTTTCGCCGGCGTCGATGTCACCCGCCAACCGATCCCCGTGTTGCCGACGGTTCACTACAACATGGGCGGAATCCCCGCGAACATTCACGGTGAAGTCGTCACGCTCAAGGACGGCAAGCCGGATAGCGTGGTGCCAGGACTTCGAGCGGTGGGCGAAGCCGCCTGCGTATCCGTACACGGTGCGAATCGCTTAGGTTCGAATTCCTTGCTCGACTTGGTGGTGTTCGGTCGCGAAGCGGCGCGTCACTGCGCGGAGATCGTCAAGCCGGGCACTAAACACAAGCCGCTGCCGGCCGACGCGGGCGACTTGGCGGTGAGCCGCATCGATAAATTCCGCAACGCCAAGGGCTCGTTGAGCACCGCCGATATTCGCTTGAACATGCAGCGCGTCATGCAAAATCACGCTGCTGTCTTCCGCACCGGCGACTCCCTCAAGGAGGGCGTCACCAAACTCAACGAGGTGTTTGCGTCGTTCGAGAAAGTGAAAGTGGCCGACCGCACGCTCGTTTGGAACACCGATCTCGTCGAGACGCTGGAGCTCGACAATCTGCTTGGTCAGGCGGTAGCCACCATGTACTCCGCCGAAAACCGCAAGGAAAGTCGCGGCGCTCACGCCCGCGAGGATTTTGCCGATCGTGACGACACGCAGTGGATGAAACACACGCTGACGTGGGTCGATCCGGCCGGCAAAGTGAAGATCGACTACCGTCCCGTGCATCTGAATACGTTGACGAGCGATGTAGAGACGGTGCCGCCGAAGGCGAGAGTGTATTAGAGAAGGCGCTAGCTACTAGGCGCTAGGCTCTAGCCAGAAAGAGAGAGACCCGATTTCCTTTTCTGGCTAGCGCCTAGTGACTAGGGCCTAGCAACTAAGTTACGAACGCAGTGAAGTAAACGCCATGGCCCAATTCCGCTTACCCGCAAATTCGAAAATCGTCGGCGGCAAAACCTACAAGGCCGAGCCGCAGGCTAAAGACGTACGGAGCTTCCGCATTTATCGCTTCGATCCGGAGTCGGGCGAAAACCCCCGTGTCGATACCTATGAAGTCGACATGGCGAAATGCGGGCCGATGGTGCTCGACGCGCTTATCAAGATTAAGAACGAAGTGGACGCGACGCTAACGTTTCGCCGCTCCTGCCGCGAAGGCATTTGCGGTTCGTGCGCCATGAATATCGACGGCGTCAACACGCTGGCCTGTACGAAAGCCTGCGGCGATATCAAAGGCGACGTCAAAATCTACCCGTTGCCTCACATGCCGGTCGTCAAAGACTTGGTGCCGGATCTCACCAATTTCTATGCGCAGTACGCATCGGTAAAGCCCTGGCTGCAGACTCGGACGCCGGCGCCGCCCGACCGGGAGCGTCTGCAGTCGAAGGAAGACCAGGAGAAGATCGATCGCCCGTCGGCTTGTATCTTGTGCGCTTGCTGCTCGACCAGTTGTCCGAGCTATTGGTGGAACAGCGAACGTTTTCTTGGACCGGCTGCGTTGTTAGCTGCGTATCGCTGGATCATCGATACGCGGGACGAGGCCACCGGCGAGCGGCTCGATGCATTGGAAGATCCTTTCCGGCTCTACCGTTGCCACACCATCATGAACTGCGCGACGGCCTGTCCTAAAGACTTAAATCCATCCAAGGCGATCGCCGAAATCAAAAAATTGATCGTGGAGCGGGAACACTAGGTAGGGAGACGGCTACTGGCTACCGGCTACTGGCCCGAATATGATTGCGGAAAATGAATAACAGCAATTCCCTGCCGCCAGCCGATCGCTCATAGCCGACCATGGCCTCCTTCAACGATACACAACGTGTTTACACGCTGCGCTGGCGGTGCCGGCGGGGAATGAAGGAATTGGATATGTTGCTGTCGCGCTATCTGGAGCGTGACTACCACACCTCCACCTTCGAGCAGAAGCAGGCGTTTGAAATGTTGCTCGAGAAGTCGGACCCGGAAATCCTCGACTACATCTTGGGCAAGTCCGTCCCTGAAACACCCGATCTAGATTATGTGGTCTGCCGGCTTTCCATCCCTGGAAATTGAGCGGCAGGCCTCCGTTGAAAATGGCGTTGCGGCCTTGAGTATTGCCGTGGCCGTATTCATTCCCGGGTTGCTGGGGTTGCCTACTGCCCAGTGGGTGTTATCTACTGTCGTCGTTACCAGTGTCGTCGGTTGGGCTTCGTGGCGATCCGGCTTAGTTGGCTCACGTTTCCGTGTCGCCCGTGCCACTTGGAAGTCGGACGGTCAATGGGAACTGCACGCGTGCGACGGATCGCGTCGGACGATGTCGTTGGCGGGTAGTACTTGCGTAACTTCTTATTTGATTTGGTTTAAGTGGCGCGGGGAATGTGGCACACGACAGATGCTAGTTTTGCGATCGAGGTTGTCCCGCCAGGGCCAGCTGACCACGTGGCGGCGCTTGGCTGCTCGACTACGCTTGGGCAGCACCTAGTCGGCGTTGCTCGAATCGCCGGGGCTGACCGTGGTTCGGCCCGGTGTGTGAGGTGGGTCGCAGTTACCCGTCGATCCGCGCTGTTGGCTTGTCGCATAGCGAGACTTTTGCCGAAACTTTTATGTCCGGAGGCAGTCCTAATGCATGACTTTCGCGATGGCGGGGGTCTTATTCTTGCGGCCAAGATCATTGTCGACGACTCTCCTCGTTCCGAGCTCGTTCTATGTCAGAACTTAGTTCATTATCTTTTCCGGCTAGGCCGTTGCGCCCTGCGGCTTCTATCGATGCGGTTCCCATCGAACCCAGTGCCGAATCTGGCATCAAGGCGAGCATGAGCGTGACAGTCGAAACCAACGACGCGCAATTGGTGCAGCGTGCTCAGGCTGGCGATCGAACTGCTTTCGATTTGCTGGTGCTGAAATACCAACACCGAATTCATAAATTAGTCAGCCGTTTCGTGAACGATCCGGCGGAAGCGCAAGATGTTACTCAGGATGCGTTTATCAAGGCGTATCGCGCGCTGCGATCCTTCCGTAACGACAGCGCCTTCTATACCTGGATGTATCGCATCGCAATCAATACCGCGAAGAATGCGTTGGTCGCCGGCAAGCGCCGACCGATCGATTTCAATCTCGATGCACAGGATCCGGACCAGCACGAGCGCCAATCGCGCCTTAAAGAAAGCGATACCCCGGAAGGCATCTTGCTCACCGAGGAGATTCGCCAGACCGTGCAGCAGGCCATGCAGGACTTGCCCGACGATTTGCGCACCGCCATTACGTTGCGCGAGTTGGAGGGGCTTTCTTACGAAGAGATTGCCGCAGCGATGGAATGTCCCGTGGGGACGGTCCGATCGCGAATATTCCGAGCCCGCGAGGCGATCGACAAAAAGCTCGCGCCCTTGTTGGATTGAACCAACCTAATTATTGGATGAACCAAGCTCTTTTGCCAGTAAACCAAGCATTCCTATGACCGATCCTATCAATGAACAAATCTCCGCATTCGTCGATGGCGCATTGCCAGCGGCGGAAGCTGAGCTCTTGATGAAACGTTTTCAGCGTGACGCTTCGCTGCGTAACACCGTGGGTCGTTATGCCTTGATTGGAGAGGCGCTCCGTTCCACCGAGGCGGGTGGGCCGACAAAGGATTTCGCGTCTCGCGTCTCGCGTGCCATCGAACAGGAAGCGGTATCCAGTAAGGGCTGGCGACCGGTAGCGACTTGGCTTAAGCCGGTTGCAGGTGGTGCGATTGCGGCGGGCGTTGCCGCCGTAGCGTTGGTCTCTTTGCGCATTGCGCCCGTTGCATCGCCATCGACGGACATTGCGGCGTCGGCTGAAACGCCATCGACGCCGGTGCTGACGGCGGCGGTCGTTCAACCGCGCGAGATTTCTCGCGAAGTATTACCGAGCAATACCGTTCCCCTCGATAGCGGAAACTATACGGCTCCGCCGATTCAAGTGATCAATAGCGGTCGATTGGCAAATTTTGTAGTGGCTCATAGCGAGTATTCTTCGCCTCTGGGCCGCCGGAATATGTTGACCGGTTTGCTTGCCGAAGAGGCGATCGACCAAGCGACGGCTTCCAGCTTAGTGCAGAGTACGCTGCCTGATGCGAATGTAGAGCGTGGCGGCGAGAGCGAGGTCCGGAAGCAACCTGATCAAAATAACTCGAATCGGAAAAATGTAGACGAGGGTTTAACGGTTCGATAGCAGCGGCGTGTTGGCCAAGTTCGGCCAGTTGTCAGCCAATTGTCGGTAATCGTCGATGCAAGCACTTGCACCCATCCACAGCCCCCCAAGAAGTCGATCCATTCGCGGACGGCGCGCAGTCGTTTTCGTATTGACAGGTTGTGCGTTCGTTGCGATAGCCCAGGCAGCGGACGAGACGGATGCTCATGCTTGGCTTGAGCGCATGACGCGCGCGCTGGCGACGAGAAACTACGATGGCCGTTTTTTGCATTTCAGCAATGGCCGTGCAGAGAGCATGCGCATCGTGCATCGCGTCGCCGACGGTATCGTCACCGAGCGGCTCATCTCGCTCGACGGCAGCGGCCGCGAGGTGGTTCGCACTGCAAGCGAGCTCATGTGTTACTTGCCGGACAAACGCACGGTGCTGGTCGAAAAACGCACCGATAGCGATCCCTTGTTGAGCACCGTGCCGAGCTATAACGAGGGTTTTAAGGCTAACTACGTGTTGTCTTCTCCGTTGAACGCCCGCGTGATGGGCCGTATGGTGCGATTGGTGACGGTGGCTCCACGGGACGATTACCGTTATGGCTACCGGCTCTGGCTGGATCACGAATCGGCCATGCCGTTGAAGTCCGAAATATGCGATGCGCAAGGACGCGCGGTTGAGCAAATTGTCTTTGCCGATTTGCAAATGCCGGCGGCCATTTCCGATGAGCAGTTGCGTCCGTCCATGTCGACGGCCGGGTTTCGTTGGGTACGTCAGGAACCGCTGCCTCTCATTGCGCAGAGCGTATCCGGCTGGACCGTCGTCAATCCGCCGCAAGGTTTCCGTTTGACCATCACGCGATCGCAGAGCATCGCCGGATCGCGGACGCCGGTGAGTCACTTGGTTTTTTCGGACGGTTTGGCGTCGGTCTCCGTATTTATCGAACCGCGTCCGGCCCTTCCCGTCGAACCGGTCGGATTGGCGCGGGTGGGGTCGTCGTATGCGTTTTCGACGGACTTGGCCGACCATCGCGTTACTGCCGTCGGGGAAGTGCCTGCCACGACGGTGCGCGCGATCGCCAATGCGGTAGCGCCGAAAAAGGAAGTAAACGGCTCGCCGGCTCGCACTCCGAGCGGTCCGAAACCGTCTTCGACGCCTTTGCCCGAGTGAATCCGAAATCCGAATTCCAGACTGTGAGTCGTTGGGTCGTCTACTCGCGGCCGGACTGCGGACTCTGCAGCGAGTTCATGACGGAGTTGGCTGCTCTGTTGGGGCCGGGCGTTGCGGCGAACGTTCAGGTCGTCAATATCGATACCCGCGTCGAATTGCAGCGCAAGTATTCGGACCGAATACCCGTGTTGGTCGTCGATGACGACTTCGTTTGCTGCTATCGGCTGGATGAAGAACGCGTGCGCCGGTATCTCGACGCCACATAACTCCGAACCCCTTGCCTCTGACGCCTGGCCGGTCGCGCGACCTTGCGATTCTCCAGTGAGGCCCGCGGTCGTCCGCTATAATCCAGCGCCTTTTTTGACTCCATGTCCAACCCGCTGAGTCCAGCTGACTAGCCATGCTGACTGGCCGTTAATGTCCGTTAATGAAACTGATTCGCAACTTTTCGATTATCGCTCACGTTGACCACGGCAAATCCACGCTCGCCGACCGCTTAATCCAGCTTTGCGGCGGACTTGAAGAACGTGAAATGGCGGCTCAGGTTCTCGATTCCATGGATTTGGAGCGCGAGCGGGGCATTACGATCAAGGCACAGAGCGTCACGCTTTATTACAAGGCGAAGGATGGACTGACCTATCAATTGAATTTGATCGATACGCCGGGGCACGTCGATTTTTCCTACGAGGTTTCCCGTTCGCTGGCGGCCTGCGAGGGTGCGCTCTTGGTGGTCGACGCCGCACAAGGCGTGGAAGCGCAGAGTGTGGCGAATTGCTATACCGCGATCGAACAAGGTCTTGAGGTCGTGCCGGTCATCAACAAGATCGACTTGCCGTCGGCGGACCCCACGCGGGTCATCAAGGAAATTGAGGAGATCATCGGCATCGATGCGCAAGACGCCATGCGCGTGAGCGCCAAGACGGGGGAAGGGGTGCCGGATCTCCTTGAGGAAATCGTCCGCCGAATTCCCGAACCGAAAGGCGATCCCGATGCGCCCGTCCAAGCCCTGATCATCGATTCCTGGTTCGACAACTACGTGGGTGTCGTCTCGTTAATTCGCGTGGTCAACGGCGTGCTCAAGACCGGCGCAAAAATTCGCGTTTGGTCCACCGGAAGAGCTCACACCATCGATAAGTTAGGCCGCTTCCACCCGAAATCGCGCCCGACGGATGCGCTTGCGCCCGGCGAAGTCGGTTTTTTAATTGCGGGCATCAAGGAAATCGACGGCGCACCGGTCGGCGACACCATCACGCTGGAAAGCAAGCAGTGCTCGACGCCGCTGGCGGGTTTCAAGCAAATCAAGCCGCGCGTATTTGCCGGCGTATTCCCCGTCAGCACGGACGACTACGAAGGATTTCGGGATGCGCTCGCGAAGCTCAAGCTCAACGACTCGGCGCTGCACTACGAACCGGAAGTGTCGACCGCGCTGGGGTTCGGTTTTCGCTGCGGCTTTCTCGGCCTCTTGCACATGGACATCGTGCAGGAGCGGTTGGAGCGCGAATACAACTTAAGTTTGATCACCAGCGCGCCGACGGTCGTCTATGAAATTCTGAAGACCGACGGCTCGATCGTGTTCGTCGACAATCCGGCCAAGTTGCCGCCCAGCAACGAGATCGACCAACTGCGCGAACCGATGATCGTCGCCAACATATTGGTGCCGCCGGAACATGTCGGCGGCGTGCTGAAGCTCTGCACCGAGAAGCGCGGCAAGCAAAAGAAAATGCAATACCTCGGCAATCAGGTTTCGCTGCAATACGAATTGCCGATGGCCGACGTGGTCCTCGACTTTTTCGATCGCTTGAAGTCCGTGAGCCGCGGCTACGCCTCGTTCGACTACGAATTCAGTCATTTCGAGGTAGCGCCGCTGGTGAAACTGGACGTGCTGATAAACGGCGACAAGGTCGATGCGCTATCGCTGATCGTGCATCGTGACAACGCGTATCAACGCGGAAGAGAACTGGTCGACAAGATGCAGGAGCTCATTCCGCGGCAGATGTTCGAAGTCGCCGTGCAAGCCGCCATCGGCAGCAACGTGGTCGCGCGCGCCACCGTCAAGGCGCTGCGCAAAAACGTGCTTGCGAAGTGCTACGGCGGCGACATATCGCGCAAGCGCAAGTTGCTGGAGAAGCAGAAGGAAGGCAAGAAGCGCATGAAGCAGTTAGGCTCCGTGGAAATTCCTCAAGAGGCCTTTTTGGCGGTACTTAAAGTCGGAAAAGACAACTAAATAACGCCGCTCCCTAGAAGGATCATTTTCGATGTACATGAATAAATATCCGCTCGATGCGTTGGAAATATGGTTGCTCTGCGCAATCGCCATCTTGGGTGTGGTGGTGATGGTCGACGATCTGGTGCTGGCACCGCGGCGACGCCTGCGTTCGGCGCAGGCAACGGCGGTTTCCTCCACCATGCGCGTGATCCAAATTGCGTTTTTAGTGTTGATGGGGCGCTTTCTCTTTAAGTTGATTCGCCATTCGGCGTTGGACTTCAGTTTCGTCCTGGTCGTGGGCGCCGGCTTTTGTGGAGCGGTCTGGCTGCTCGACAGGTTCGTCCTAAGTAAAGAGCGCATCCAGCTGGCCAAAGAACACGGCAAGCCGGCGACGGAGGCGGAGCTACTGCCGACGACGTCGGAGTATGCGATCTCTTTCTTCCCGGTGATCGCGGTGGTGTTGGTCATACGCTCGTTTTTGATCGAGCCATTTCGTATTCCGTCCGATTCGATGATGCCCACGCTGTTGAGCGGCGATTTCATCTTCGTGAACAAATTCGCTTATGGATTGCGGTTGCCGGTCATCAACAACAAGATTGTCGATATCGGCGAGCCGTCGCGCGGCGACGTCATTGTGTTTCGCTTGCCGGCCGATCCCTCGGTTAACTACATCAAGCGGCTTATTGGGCTTCCCGGCGACCATATCGTAGTCCGCGACAATCAAATCACCGTCAACGGAACGCCCATGCCGCTCGTGTGGGACGGTGTGTATACCGAATCGCCGAAATATGTGGGAGCAAAGCTCGGGAAGGAAACGCTCGGAGAAGTGCGGCATACGGTCATGGCGGCGACCAGCGACGGTCGCTTTAGCACCGACTATGACACCGTAGTGCCTCCAGGTAAGTACTATTTCATGGGTGACAATCGCAACGACAGCCTCGATAGTCGTTTTCCTCAAGTCGGCTTCGTGCCGGAGGAAAATCTCGTAGGGCGAGCAGTCAGAATCTGGCTGCACTGGGAGTGGCCGAAGATGCCGGCCTGGGGACGGATCGGGAAAGCGATCGAGTGACGATAACGGCCAGCGTCCTTCGGCGGTGATGTTTTGACCGGACTAAGTGCCTGGAATAGAGTAGTCGCGGCTACCACGCAGGTTCAACGGCAAGAGGCAACCATGAATTTCGATAGAAAGTTCGTTGGATTGAAACGCAGACAAGGCGGCGCCACCTTTCTCGGTATGTTGACCATTGTCTCTATTCTTTTGTTCGCTGCGTACGGCGGGATTCGCTTGGTGCCCATATACAAAGAATATATGGATGTATCGCGCGCGCTCACGCAGGCAGCCAGTAGCTCCTCTCCAAGTACCAGCCCAGCGGAAATTCGCCAATCGCTGCAACGTCGCTGGATGATTGATGACATTAAGAGCATTCAGCCCAAGGACGTCGAGATTGCTCGCGTTGGCAACTCGACGGTCATACGTGCCGAATATCGTGCCGAGGCGCCATTCATTGCGAATATCTCCCTCGTCGTCGACTTCGATAAGAGGGTGACGATAGGCGGCGCGGCGACTCCTTGAAGACCTCCGGCGAATGGTTGCGCGATGCGCTCGATTACGAGTTTCGCGACGATAGATTGTTGGAGGCGGCGCTTACGCATCGTAGTGCCGGCGGGGCGCATAACGAACGCCTGGAGTTTCTCGGCGATGCGGTTCTTAATTGTGTCGTCGCCATGCTGGTATTTCGCGAATTTGCGGCGGCCGACGAAGGGGCGCTTTCGCGTTTCCGCGCGAGCCTAGTCAGCGGCGAGTCCTTGGCGGTCATCGCCGCGGAACTAGGGATAGGGGATCGCTTGCATCTGGGTTCGGGAGAGCTGAAATCGGGGGGCTTTCGCCGCAAATCGATTCTCGCGGACGGTTTCGAAGCTATTCTCGGTGCAATTTATTTGGATGGAGGATTCCCTGCCGCTGAGCGCGTGATCGATCGCTTATTTGCGCCGCGCTTGCTCCACTTGCCCAGCGCAACGGATCTCAAGGATCCGAAGACGCGTCTGCAGGAGACCTTGCAGGCCCGTGGGTTGCCGATTCCTGCCTACCTGGTCGAATCGATTTCCGGTAAGGCGCATCAACAAGTGTTTCGAGTTTCCTGCAGTGTGGGAAGTTTGGGTATGGTGGCCGTGGGTGAGGGGCCTTCGCGGCGTACTGCCGAACAGGCAGCGGCTAAGGGCGTGTTGGAACAGTTGGTTGCTACGCAGGTTGCGCAATGACGGGTGAGAGCCATTCCGATGCAGATCAGTCCGGTACGGATCAGTCCGGCGCCGATCAAACGCAGGAGAGCCGATGCGGCTTCGTCGCCATTGTCGGCAGGCCCAATGTCGGCAAATCGACCCTGCTAAATGCACTGCTCGGCCGCAAGGTCAGCATCGTGTCGCCAAAGCCGCAGACCACGCGGCACCGCATTCTCGGGATACTCAACAAACCGAACTTGCAAATCATCTTTGTCGATACGCCCGGGCTACACAGCAACGAACGAAGGGCGATGAACCGCTACATGAACCGTGCGGCGCGAGCTTCGCTGGCCGATGCGGACGTGAATCTGTTCGTCGTCGAGGCGCTGACCTGGACGGACGAAGACGCGCAGGCGCTCGACTACCTGAAAAGCTGCTCGCGACCCATCGTGCTAATCATCAACAAAGTCGACACGGTCCATCCCAAAGAACGCCTTTTGCCGTACATGCAGGAAATGCAGCGCAGGGCGGAGTTCGCGGCAATGGTTCCCCTTTCCGGCCTCAAGCGCGATGGATTGGATCAGCTTCCGAGTCTCTTGGCGCAGCACCTGCCGGTTTCGCCGCTGCATTTCCCGGTGGAGCAAGTCACCGATCGAAGCGAGCAGTTTCAAGCGACCGAAATCATTCGCGAGAAGCTCACGTGGCGACTCAATCAGGAGCTGCCGTACGGCATCACGGTGCAGATCGAGCGTTTCGCCGAAGAAGAAGGCCGGCTGCTCATCAACGCCGTGATCTGGGTCGAGCGCTCCGGGCAGAAGGCCATCGTCATCGGGCAAGGCGGAGAGCGTTTGAAAGAGATCGGTCGCGCGGCTCGCCTTGAGCTCAAGCATGTCTTCGGCAAGTCGGTGCATTTGGAGTTATGGGTCAAGGTCAAGGAAAACTGGTCCGATAGCGAAGCGGCGCTGCGGCAGCTTGGTTTTGAATGAATGGGCTTTGAATGAAAGGCATTGAATGAGATGACCGTTGCGGCCGCGGGCGCCCCCCATCGAATTCAATTGCAACCGGCCTACGTGTTGCATCATCGGCCGTATCGCGATACGAGTCGCATCCTCGAGCTCTTCACGCGCGATTATGGCCGGCTCACGGTATTCGCTCGCGGAGCGCGCGGTGGAAAGCGCGCCGCGAGCTCGCTAGCCTCGGTGTTGCAGCCTTTTCATCGTACGCTCATCTCTTACAACGGTCGGGGAGAGGCTGGACAATTGAACGGTGCGGAATTCGACGGCGAATTTTCCGAGTTGCCTGCCACGCGGACGTTGAGCGGCTTTTATCTCAACGAATTATTGATGCGCCTTTTCGAACGACACGACGCGCATGCGGACGTCTTCGGTCTCTACGACGAGACGATCCGTCGTCTCAAGGACCCAAGCAGCGACGAGGCGGTCTTGCTGAGGATATTCGAGAAGCGTTTGTTAGAGTTGCTAGGTTACGGATTGCAGCTGGACCGCGAGGCGCTGACTGGCGAGGCAGTGCGCGCTGAATGTGCGTATCGCTACGTGCCCGAACGCGGCGTAACGCGGGTCGACGGCGTCGCTGAGGGTCCGTTGGTGTTTTACGGCAGTTCGTTGCTTGCGCTAAGCTCGGAAACGCTGCAGGAAGGAGCGGCCAAAGCGGATGCAAGACGCTTGCTCCGGGCGGCCATGGATCAGTATCTGTCGGGGCGCGGGCTGAAGAGCCGGGAAGTGCTCGGCGCATTGCGGAGAATGAAGGAAAAATGAATTCCATCCATCTTGGTGTCAATATCGATCACGTGGCCACGCTGCGGCAAGCGCGTGGCACGGCGTATCCTGATCCGCTCTTGGCGGCATTGATCGCGGAGCAATCCGGAGCGGACAGCATTACCCTCCATTTGCGTGAAGATCGGAGGCACATTCAAGACCGCGACGTTCTGGTCTTCAAGCAGACGCTGCAAACACGGATGAATCTTGAAATGGCGGCTACCGCCGAGATGCTTAACATTGCCTGCCAAGTCAAACCGCAGGATGTTTGTTTGGTGCCGGAAAAACGCACCGAAGTCACCACCGAGGGCGGGCTCGACGTTCTCGGTCAACGCGCTCACATTGGCGATGCATGCCAGCAGCTCAGGGCTTCCGGTATCCGTCCGTCTCTTTTCATCGATCCGGACCGCAAGCAAGTGGATGCTGCGCTGCAAGCCGGTGCGCCGGTTGTCGAATTGCATACCGGCGCTTATGCAGAACGCTCGGGTGATGCGCAGGCGCGCGAACTCGCACGCATCGTTGACGCTGCTCGCCATGCAGCCTCGCTAGGACTGGTGGTGAATGCAGGTCACGGACTTCACTATCACAACGTCCAGCCGATTGCCGCCATTCCGGAAATCGTCGAACTCAATATCGGTCATTCCGTCGTCGCCCGTGCCGTCTTCGACGGCTTCGCAGCCGCAGTCGGCGAAATGAAGCGCTTGATGATGGAAGCCAGAAAGCAGATGAGCCGCTAGGCGCTAGCTGCTAGCCAGAATGTGGATCACTTTTAATAACCGCTAACGCTATGCATGTCTTCGCTTTCGATATCGAAACCATTCCGGACGTCGAACTCGGCCGCCGCGTTTTCGACTTGCACGGGCTTACCGACAAGCAAGTTGGGTATGTCATGCAGACCAAGCGCCGCCAGGAAAGCGGCAGCGATTTCCTGCCGTATGAACAGCATCGCATCGTCGCCATTTCGGTCGCTTTGCGCACGCGCGATTCGTTCAAAGTGTGGAGCCTCGGCGAGCCGGAAGCGCCTGAAGTCGAATTGATCCAGCGTTTCTTCGACGGCATCGAAAAATACACGCCGGATCTGATTTCTTGGAACGGCGGCGGGTTCGATCTGCCGGTGCTGCATTATCGCGCGCTCAAGTACGGAATTTCGGCGCCGCGCTACTGGGAGGTCGGCGATGAGGATTCGGCGTTTCGCTTCAACAACTACCTCAATCGATTTCACTGGCGACATCTCGATTTAATGGACGTGATGTCGGGCTATCAGGCTCGCGCGCGTGCCAGTCTCGAGGACGTTGCGATGCTGTTGAATCTGCCGGGCAAGCTCGGCATGAGCGGTGACAAGGTGTGGGATGCCTATCTCGACGGGCAGCTCGCTCAAATACGCGACTACTGCGAAACCGACGTACTCAATACCTATCTCATTTTTCTCCGTTTCGAATTGATGCGCGGTCGCATGGACCGCGAACGCTACGTGGCCGAGTGCACGCGCGTGCGAGACGTATTGAAGGCGGCGCCGCAGGCGCATCTGCAGGAATTTCTTGCTGCCTGGCCCGAATCCTCGTTTACCTAGCTTAAAAGCCATGAGCCGTCCCGGTCCGTTGCGCGATCGCGCGCCTGAAGTAGTCACAGTGGTCGACTTGTCGCACGAAGGCCGCGGCGTAGCGCGCGTTGACGGTAAAGCCATCTTTATCGATGGGGCGCTGCCGGGTGAAGTGGTCGAGATTGTGCGCGTCCGGCGTCAACGTAGTTACGACGAAGCGCAATTGCAAAAGGTCATCGAGGCGTCACCCGATCGAGTGGCGCCCAAGTGCCCGCATTTTGGCGTTTGCGGCGGCTGCGCGTTGCAGCACGTGAGCAGCGAGCGTCAATTGGCGCTCAAGAACAAGCAATTACTCGATGAGTTACAGCGCATCGGTCGTGTCACCCCCCGTGAAGTGCTGGCTCCCTTGCAGGCGACTTCGTGGAACTATCGCCGGCGTGCGCGGCTCGGCGTTCGCTGGGTCATCAAGAAAGAGCGCACTTTGGTGGGCTTTCGCGAGCGCAGTTCGAGCTTCATCGCCGAGTTGAACGGTTGCGTGATACTTCGGCCGCCGCTCGATGGGTTGATTGCGCCTCTCGGCGCATTGATTGGCGGCCTCAGCGTGCGTGCGCGGTTGGCGCAAATTGAGTGCGCCGTCGCTGATAACGCAACGGCGCTGGTATTTCGAGTGCTCGACGACATCACGGTCGAAGACCGCGTCGCGCTTTCGGAGTTCGAGAGGCATCATGGTGTCCAGCTTTATTTGCAGCCAGGTGGATACGAGACGATCACGCCGCTGTCATCGGATTCGAAGCCGCTCTACTATCGGTTGCCGAAATTCGATGTGACGTTGCAATTCGAGCCGTCGGACTTCATTCAAGTGAACGGCGAACTCAACGAACGCATGATCGATAGGGCCATCGAACTGCTGCAAGTGTGCGCCGGCGATTCCGTGTTGGATTTATTTTGCGGGCTGGGGAATTTCTCGCTGCCGCTGGCGCGTCGTGTAAAGCGGGTGCTCGGCGTGGAGGGCGATGCCGGTTTGGTGGAGCGCGCGCGCGCGAATGCGCAGCGCAACGGACTTGCCAATGCGGAATTTCTGGCGACGAACTTGATGGCAGAGGAGCAGGATGCGGCCTGGACTCGGCAGCGCTTCGACCGCGTACTGATCGATCCGCCGCGCGCAGGGGCGCAGGAGGTGCTGCCGATCATTGCTCGGTGCGGTGCCAAACGCCTCGTCTATGTGTCATGCCATCCCGGCAGTCTCGCGCGCGACGCCGGCCTGCTCGTCAACGAACACGGCTTTGAGCTGCTCGGTGCCGGCGTCATGGATATGTTTCCGCAGACTGCGCACGTGGAATCGATCGCCGTGTTCGAGAGGACTTGAATGCGCTTCCTCCCGCGCACCGTCGTTCTTCTCGGCTTCGTCTCGTTGCTCAACGATACGGCGAGCGAAATGATTACGCCGCTATTGCCGGTCTTTCTGACCACGGTGCTCGGCTCGGGTCCTGCGATAGTGGGGTTGATCGAAGGCGTCGCGGAATCGACGGCCAGCATTCTCAAGTTGATTTCGGGTCGCCTGGCGGATCGGGGCGTCAATGCCAAGTCTTTGGTAGTGACCGGTTACGCGACGTCGAACGTTGCACGGCCGTTGATCGGCATGGCACTCAGCTGGCCGTTCGTGTTGGCGCTGCGATTTATGGACCGTGTCGGCAAGGGGATTCGCACGGCGCCTCGGGATGCGATGATTGCCGGTGCAGCCGAGGCCGATCGGCGTGGTGCCGCTTTTGGATTTCATCGTTCGATGGATCATGCCGGCGCGGTGATCGGTCCGCTCATCGCCTATTTTTTGTTGGCGAGCGAGGTGCCGTTGGCGACGGTGTTCTACTGGTCGGCGATCCCAGGCGTGCTGGTCTTATTGCTTCTGATGTTCGGCGTGAAGCGCAATGCGCCGCTGCAAGCGTCGCGTCCGGCGAGGCTTGAGTGGAAAGCGCTCGACATCCGCCTGCGCGCAATGATTGCGGCGTCCGGTTTGTTGGCGCTTTCCGCCGTTCCCGAAGTATTCGTGGTTCTTTGGGCACGGGATTCGGGGCTTGCCGTCGCTTGGGTGCCGCTTCTTTGGGCGGCCGCAAGCTTAATTAAGATGGCGATAGCAATGCCGGCCGGTATCGCGTCGGATCGCCTGGGTCGAATGCCGCTGTTGGTCTTCGGCATAAGCGCTCGCATCGTCATTCTATGCGCGCTGGCGCTCGTCGAAGTGCGTGGAATGGGAGTGTGGATGCTATTTCTTGCGTACGCCGCTTCGTTGGCGATGGTCGAACCTGCAGAACGAGCGCTGGTCGGTGACTTCGCACGAGCGGAGTTGAGGGGAACCACTTTCGGTCTCTACCACCTTTCGGTCGGCATCGCGGCGTTGCCGGGCGCATTTCTGTTCGGAGCAGTGTGGCAGTACGTTTCCTCGACGGCTGCGTTTATCTCGGCTGCCGCGGTGACGGCTCTAGCGGCGATCTTGCTGATGGCGCTTTCCCGTCCCGCGCACGCCGCGCACTGACGCCTTCATTTCTTGGCGATCGCGGACTTTTTCTCGCTACTCGTGCGTTTGCGCTCGTGATATTTCATCACCAGCGTCATGTGCCAAATTAATCCAAGACCGAAGTAGCCGATCGCGGAGACGGCTGATCCGACGACGAAACATCCAAGGAACAGCGGTTTCCACACAGGAAGTAGTCCGTGCTCAATCCACTGCCAGCTCATTTCGAAAGTCAGCGTTTGCTCGCGCGCACCGAGCAATTTCGTCCCCACCCAGTGTGCGAACACATATTGCGGCACCCACGTCATGGGATTGCTGACCCAAATTGTCGCGAACGCAATGGGGATGTTGACACGGAGAGCGATCGCCAACACCGCGATCAAGATCATGTGGAGCGGCAATGGAATAAATGCGATGAACAACCCAAGCGCAAACGCACGGGTCACATTACTCCGGTGCAAGCTCCAATACGCCGGGTTCTCCAGAAAGTCTCTGAAGGGCCGCATGGTCCAATGGGCTTTGACGCGATGACGTTGACGGGAGAGGCGCTTGATGAAGCGTCTTGGCATGGAGTCCGGGACTTCTTGTCGCTAGAAAACGGGACCGGGATTATCCCGGTTTTGCCGCGGCGATGAAACCGCGGTGATGAAAATCATCGTCAGCGGACTCTAGATCCCAGTCCATGTTTGTTTGGGCGTTGGCCTTCCTTGCGGGGCATTGTGTCATACACACGTTGCCTCAGCTGCCTGACGATCGTACGGAGCTCTTGGCCGGAGGAGTGGCGATTGGCTTGGTTGCCCTCTGCTTCGTGTGGCGTCGATTCCGCTCGGTGGGGCGCGTTGCACTCGCGTTCGCGTGTGGCCTTGCGCTGGCGTTGTGGCAGGCAAACCTGCGGTTGGCAGAGCGCTGGCCGGAGCCTCGATCCGGCACCGATGTGGAAATGATCGGCTACATTGCCTCCATCGTCGATCGCGACGAAAACGGCCAGCGTTTTCGATTTGACGTTGTTTCGATGGACGAGCCGCCCATTGAGTCAATTGAAGTGCGGCATCTCGACTTGAATTGGTACGACACGCAAGTCAAGCCGCAACCGGGCGAACTCTGGGCGCTCCGCGTACGCTTGCGCGCGCCGCATGGGTTTGCCAATCCCGGCGGGTATGACTACGAAGCACAGTTATTGCGCGAAAACATTGGCGCGACCGGCTATGTGCGTGATGCGCCCGTCAATCGCCGGCTAGCGGCGGCAAGAGGTTATTGGGTATTGCGGGCGCGGGCGGCAATCGCCGCGCGGCTCGCATCCGCATTGCCGAATTCTGCGCTGTTAGGAATCGTGCAGGGTTTAGCCGTCGGCGATACCTCTCGAATGACGAATGAACAGTGGCGAGTATTCGCCAGCACCGGTACGACGCATTTGATGGCGATCTCCGGAATGCATATCGGCATGGTCGCGTTGTGGATTGGATGGTTGTCGGGGCGATGCGTTCGCTGGTTACCGTTGCAACGGAGACGGTTCACGGTGGCGGGAATAGAGGCTTGTATTGGAATGAGCGCCGCGATTGTGTACTCGGCGCTTGCCGGATTTTCCGTTCCGACCCAGCGAACGCTCGTCATGCTGTGCGTTTTTTTCGCCGCTCGGCTGCTACGCAAGGAAATTCCAGCGACCCGCGGCTTGGCGATTGCTTTGATCGGCGTGCTGCTCGCAGACCCGTTTGCGCCGCTGGCTTCCGGTTTTTGGCTATCGTTCGGTGCCGTCGCCGCGATTTTTCTCGCAACCGGGGGCTATGTTGCGAAGGCATCCCGCTTGCGGGAATACGGGCGTATGCAAATCGTTGCGACGATCGGGCTTCTCCCGCTGGCGATGAGCTTATTCGGCTCGTTCTCGTTGATTTCCCCGCTGGTGAACTTGGTCGCAATCCCGTTCTTCACGCTGTTGATCGTGCCGCTGGTGTTGATTGCTACCGCGCTGTTGTTCGTCAACGAGATGCTGGGTTCCGCGGCCGTTCAAGGCATCGGGTTTCTGCTGGAGAGAACGTGGCCGGCATTGGAGAAGGTGAGTACGTTGCCGATGGCAATGTGGTGGTTTCCGGCGGCGCCTCTATGGGCTTTTGTGCTGCTATTCGTCGGAACGTTCGTCGTTCTCGTGCCTGGAGTGTTGGCGACGCGGCTCGCCGGTGCGTTGTTGTGTCTTCCGGCGCTGTGCTGGCGACCTGTCTTGCCGCGGAGCGGCGAATTCAATCTCTCGCTGCTCGACGTGGGGCAGGGATTGTCGGTCGTCGTAACGACGACTTCGCATGTGCTGGTCTACGATACGGGTCCGAGCTTTCGCTCCGGCCGCGACACCGGCGAATTGGTGGTCGTTCCCTATTTGCACGCGCTCGGTGTGCGGCGGATCGATGCATTGATCGTGAGTCACGGCGATTCCGATCATGTCGGCGGCATGAAAGGCGTGGTCGATCGAATTCCCATCGATCGTTTTTTGTTAGGACCGTCGGTGAAACCTCGGCCGGAGAGTGAGGTTTGCGCTGCCGGGCAATCGTGGGTATGGGACGGCGTGCGGTTCCAGGTGCTCTATCCTTCGGCCGAGTTGTTCAAGGCGACTCGGAACAACAGCTCCTGCGTGCTAAGAGTCGACGGAATAGGCGGCAGCCTGCTCTTGTTCGGCGATATCGAACGCGGCGCCGAGGAGTGGCTGATCGAGCGGAATGCGATCGCTAGAGCGGATATTGCCGTCGTTCCGCATCATGGCAGCCGGACTTCATCGACGACGGGTTTGGTTGCCGCCACATCTCCGGCTTATGCCTTGATAAGCGCCGGATACCTCAATCAATGGGGCTTTCCCAAGGCGGACGTGCTTGCACGTTGGGAAGAGTCGGGTGCCGTTACCTTGAAAACAAGCGATAGCGGCGCAATTGAAATCGCAGTCACGCAGCGGGGCGTCGCGCCGCCGCGTGAGTACCGGCGTAAGCAACCGCGTTACTGGCGGAAGTAAGTGGCAGGTGAATAGCTCCACGAATAGCTGTTAAGATTCGACGCGTCGTACGTGCTGCAACCAATAAGTAGTCATTCTCTGCCATGTTCGAAATCGTGAAGTCCGGCGGCATCTTTATGGCGCCGATCATTTTGAGTTCGGTGGTGGCCGCCGCTATTTTTCTCGAACGCCTTTGGACCTTGCAGCCGAAACGCGTGCTGCCGTTGGATTTGGTCGATAAGGTGTGGCGCTGGGTGGCGTCGGAACAGCTGCAAGAAAAACACATTAATGCACTCGAGCAAAACTCCCCGCTAGGCCGGGTGCTGGCGGCAGGGCTCGCCAATCGGCATCGCGATCGGGCGATCATCAAGGAAGCGATCGAAGATACGGGCCGCCATGTCATTCACGATCTCGAGCGATTCATCAGCGCGCTCGGCACGATCGGATCGATTGCGCCGTTGCTCGGATTGCTGGGAACGGTGTCCGGGATGATTCGCACCTTCAACGACATCACCGATCAGGGCGTGGGCAATCCTCAGGTGCTGGCCGGAGGCATTTCCGAAGCGCTGGTGTCCACCGCGGCGGGATTGGTCGTTGCCATTCCCGCCGTCATCGGCTATCGATTTCTGCGTACTCGCGTCGAACACCTGGTCGTGCAAATGGAAAAAGAAGCGATGAAATTGGTGCAGGCCATCGATACGACGCATGAACAACAAGCCGCGGCGCCCGAGGCCGGCTAATGAAACTGAAACTGCGTCCGCCGGAGGAGCCGGAGCTTAACCTCATCTCGTTGGTCGATATCTTCTTGCTCCTCTTAGTGTTCTTCATGATTTCGACGACGTTTCTGGACGAGGCGCGCATCAAGATCCGGCTGCCGCAAGCGGGTGCCGAGCCGAGTATGGCTGCCGATCGAGATACGATCGAAGTCACCGTGACCGCCGAAGGCAGTTATCGCGTCAATGGCCAAGCGCTCATCAATTCTTCGTCGGCAACGCTCAGCAACGCCATCATCAAAGTGGCCGGAGAAAATCGCGACGCGCCGGTAACGGTCCGTGCCGATGCGCGCGCGACACACCAATCCGTCGTCACCGCGATGGACGTGATCGGACGCCTAGGTTTTCGCGCGATCAACATCGCCACCGTGACCAATCAAACGGCCGAGAAGGGAGCGCGATAAATGGCGGAACATTCGCGGCTGCCGCCGAACGCGCTACAAACCTATAAGCGGCTGCTCGGTTATCTTCGGTACTACAAGGGTTGGTTCGCGCTCGGGATCGTCGGCGCGATCATGTATGCCTCCGTCGGCGGGCTGCTTACCCGGCTGACCAAGGAATTCATCGACGGCACGTTCTTGGAGCGCGATCCAAAATTATTGATGCTCACCCCGCTTTTCGTGGTGCTCATATTTTTGCTGCGCGGCGGCGGCGAATTCGTGCAAATGTACTTCATGGGGCAAGTTTCGCGGCGCATCGTAAAGCGAATGCGGAAAGAAGTGTTCGATCGCTATCTGCATTTGCCGGTGGGTTACTACGACCGCACCAATTCGGCCGATATGCTGTCGCGCTTGCTGTTCAATACCGAAATGGTTGCGCAAGCCGCCACCGATTCGGTGACCACCATGGTGCGCGAGAGCTTGATGATCGTGGGGTTGATCATCGGTCTATTCGGAACGAACGTCGAGCTTACGCTGATTGCGCTTTTGGTCGCTCCGCCCATCGTATTCTTGATCCGCAAAGTGAATTTTTATTTTCGCCGATACAGTACGCGCATTCAGAACTCCATGGTCGATATCACGCGGGTGGCCAAGGAAGCCATCGATGCTCCTCGGGTCATCCGGGTCTTCAACGCACAGGACTACGAGCGCAGTCAATTCGGCGAAGTCAACGAGCGCAATCGTCGCTCCGCCATGAAACTCATTTTTGCGCGCGGGGTGTCGAGCCCGGTCGTTCAAGTGATCGCGGCGATCGGGTTGTCGGCGGTCCTTTACTTGTCCACCAAGCAAGTGATGGCAGGCACTCTGTCCCAGGGCGAGTTCTTCGCTGTCATCGCCGGACTCATGATGCTTATGCAGCCTGTCCGTTCCCTCGTGAATGTCACTGGGCCTTTGCAGCAAGGCATCGCTGCGAGCGAGTCGATATTCGAATTGCTCGATCAGCCGGTCGAGCCGCAATCGGGCACTCGCATGACCCAGCGCGTGCGCGGCGAGGTTGAGTACCGCAACGTCGGGTTTCAATATGAAAAGGCCGACCGGGAAGCGCTGAATGGCATCAATCTTAAGATTATGCCGGGAGAAGTGGTGGCATTCGTAGGCAAGACCGGAAGCGGCAAGTCGACGTTGGTGAACCTATTGCCGCGCTTTTACGACGTGAAGGACGGTGCCGTATCCATCGACGGTCATGACGTACGTGAATATACGTTGCCGAGCTTGCGCGATCAGATCGCGCTCGTCAGTCAAGAAGTCGTGCTGTTCAACGATACCATTCGGGCGAACATCGCTTTCGGCAGAGAGGTTGACGATGAAGCGATCGAGCGAGCCGCCCGCGCGGCGCACGTCCTTGAGTTTGCGAATCAAAAGCCGGCGGGGATGCTTACGGAAGTCGGCGATCGCGGCGTGATGTTGTCCGGCGGCCAAAAGCAAAGGATTTCCATCGCTCGAGCGCTGCTTAAGGATGCGCCGATCTTGATCCTCGACGAAGCGACCTCCGCGTTGGACACTGAATCCGAACGGGCGATCCAAAGTGCGCTCGAAGAGTTGATGCGCAACCGCACGACGCTCGTGATCGCGCATCGGTTGTCCACCATCGAGAAGGCGGATCGCATCGTCGTCATGCACGAAGGCAAGATCCTGGAAGTGGGCACGCACGCGGAGCTCTTGGCGAAGAACGGCCGCTATGCGACGCTCTATCGAATGCAATTCGCAGAGTAAGCGCTCTGCGTCCTATGCTTGACGCCGCCTTGCAAAGGCTTTGGTACGGGCGCTCGCCGCTTTCCTTGCTGCTGCTGCCGCTTTCCTTGCTATTTCTTTCGATCACCGCTTTGCGCCGCCATCTTTATCGAATAGGCGCGTTCTCGTCGGAGCGCGTGACCAAGCCCGTTATCGTCGTCGGAAACATTACGGTGGGTGGTACCGGTAAGACGCCCTTCGTTATCTGGCTGTCGAAGGAGCTGCGCGCACGCGGTCATGTTCCCGGCCTTATCGTGCGCGGGTACGGTGGCAGAGCGGATCGTTGGCCGCGCGACGTGGATCGTTTGAGCGATCCCGTTCAAGTCGGGGATGAAGCGGTGCTGCTGGCCGAGCAAACCGAGGCAATCGTCGTCGCCGGACCTGACCGAGTGAGCGCAGCGAAGCGCGCGATCGAACGCGGGGCCACCATCGTTATCTCCGATGACGGCTTGCAGCATTATCGATTGTCGAGGGATGCGGAGATCGCCATCGTGGATGCGGCTAGAGGGTTGGGTAACGGTTGGCTTTTACCGGCAGGTCCATTGCGTGAGCCGCGTAGTCGGTTAGGAGTCGTCGATGCTGTCGTCTTTAATTGTCGGGGCGAGTCGAATCGCGGCGAGTCAATGGGGATCTCGCATTCCGACGCGCAGGGATTAACGCTTTCGATGACGACTCGGCTCGGGGCGGCGCGTTCGCTCACCACGAACGAATCGCGTTCGTTAGCTTCGTTCGCGGGGCAACGCTTGCATGCGATTGCCGGTATAGGCAACCCTCATTCTTTTTTCGATTCGCTGCGCGCGGCTGGCTTGGCCCTCGATGTTCACGCATTTCCCGATCATGCGGAGTTTTCTCCTGAGAGTATTCGCTTTCCCGACTCCGCTCCCGTGCTGATGACGGAGAAAGACGCGGTGAAATGCCGGGGCTTCGCCGATTCGCGTTGTTGGGCCGTATCGCTCGACGTTCAGCTGGATAGAGCGTCGGAGCTACTAGCCGTCGTCGTCGGAAAGCTCGATATCTAAAAACGGCCGGCCGTCACATCCGCCGAACTTGACAGCGCGCGTTAGGCCGCACACTCTGCACACGTCCCGCAATGCGAACCCTCTCAAACTGCCCCAACTATCCATGGACTCGAAACTTCTCGACATTCTCGCTTGTCCGGTGTGCAAAGGTCCGTTGGTTTACGCAAAACCCGCCCAGCAGTTGATTTGCCGCGCGGATCGCTTGAGCTTTCCGATTCGCGATGACATTCCCGTCATGCTGGAGGATGAAGCCAAGCAATTGAAGCCGGACGACCCGCTTCTGCAGAACTAGGCCCTCTTGAAACTCTGTTCGATTGTGAGGCGCTAGCTTTCGATGTCGTTTCATGTCGTCATTCCCGCGCGTTTCGCCTCGACGCGACTTCCTGGCAAGCCACTCTTGGAAATCGGCGGCCAACCGATGATCCGCTTAGTTGCCCGCGCTTGCGAGCAGAGCGGTGCGACGGACGTGTGTGTTGCCACCGATCATCAAGGCATTGCCGATCTGTTTGCAGCGACACCGAGATCGAGCGCAGTCATGACCGGGGAAAGTCACGCATCGGGTACGGACCGGGTTGCGGAAGTGGCAACGATCAGACGTTGGAAGCCGGACGAGATCGTCGTGAACGTGCAGGGCGATGAACCGTTGATTCCACCCGACATCATCGATCAGGTGGCGGGGTTGCTGCGTGACGATCCGACGGCTGACATGGCTACCCTCTGTACGCCCATCGTTTCGCTTGCGGAATTTCTCGATCCCAATGTCGTCAAGGTGACGATGGCGGACGACGGCGCGGCGTTGTACTTCAGCCGTGCGCCCATCCCGTGGAATCGCGACAGCGCCAGCAATTTGTCGACGCAGAGGGAATGTCCTTCGGCGTATCGGCATCTAGGAATCTACGCCTATCGCGTGGCGGCGCTTCTCAAGCTGACGCGGCTGCCGGTAGCTACGCTCGAGCACATTGAAAAACTGGAGCAGCTGCGAGCGCTGCAGGCCGGAATGCGGATCGTCGTCGCGCAGGCTGCCACCGTTCCTGGGCCTGGCATCGATACTGAAGAAGATTTGGAGCGCGCTCGTAGGGCGAAGTAAAAGAAATCGATATCCGACGGAGCGGTGTACTCGCGCGAACGGATTTACATTCGATCGTTCGTTCGAAATAAGTTCGCTGCTCACAATTCGCTGTTCATAAAATGGATCGTTTCTAAACGATCGCTGTCTTAGTGTTGTAAATATCCCTTGTTGAGCGCTTGCAGGATCGTGTTGTCAGGGAAATTCTGATGACGGCGAACGGGTCTGCGAACGTCGACAGGAAATTTATTTTGGTGCGGATCCACTGCGATCGCTGCAGCGTTACTCGTGAGTCCGATATCGTCTGGCGCTACCTGCACTTAAGACGAGAATCACCGTTCATTGACAGATTCGCTAAGGGAATATCCCAATGATTTCTCTATTGCAGTTATCGAACGTAACTTACAAACTCGCGCAACGTTTTTCTTGCGAACAATCAGAATAAATTCCAATGCGCGTCCTCTTTGTATGCATGGGCAATATTTGCCGGTCGCCCACGGCGGAAGGTGTGTTTCGCCGCTTGGTCGATCAGCACGAATGGAGCAGAACACTTCCCTTCGAAATTGATTCGGCGGGTACCCACGACTATCACGTCGGCGAGCCGCCCGATCGACGAGCGATCGCTGCTGCTGCGCGCCGCGGCGTCGATTTGCGCGCGTTGCGGGCACGCCGCGTCGACGATCGCGATTTCGAGCGATTCGATCTCATCTTGGCGATGGACCGGGAGAACTTGAGCTTGTTGCACACCCGTGCGCCCCGTGAATGCCATTCGCGGATTCGGCTGGTGCTCGACTACGCACCGGATGCTTACACGCGTGAAGTGCCCGACCCATACTATGGTGGCGCGAAGGGATTCGAAGAAGTCCTCGATCTGCTGGAGCAAGCGGCGCATGGGTTGCTGAACGAAGTTTTACGCGATGCGCGCCAAACTGCTTAACCAGCCAAACTGCTTAACCAGGCTGCGTAGCAAATGGCCTAAAATGCGGTTGCATGGCATCTCGAAGTAAGAGCAGCAGCCGCTGGCTGCAAGAGCACGAAACCGATCCTTTCGTTAAAGCCGCGCGCACCGCCGGATATCGTTCCCGTGCTGTTTATAAACTCGAGGAAATCCAGAGCACCGATCGCACTTTGAAGCCGGGCACCATGGTCGTTGATTTAGGGGTCGTTGATTTAGGGGCCGCGCCAGGTGGTTCGAGTCAGTACGCCGCCCGGTATCTACAGGGAAAGAGCCGGATAATCACCTCAGACATTCTGGCGATGGATTCCATTTCGGGGTTGAATTCGTGCAGGGCGATTTCTCGGCCGATCGATGGATTTGCGAAGCTGCTGGAACTTTTGGGCAAGCAGCGGCATCAACTTGTAATGTCCGACATGGCCCCCAATATGCCGGAATAGCGGAAGTTGATGATGATTAAGGTATGTATCTCATTGAGTTATCGCTGGATTTTTCCGAAAGGACGCTGGTGAAGGGCGGCGACTATCTGTCTAAGGTATTCCAAGGACGCGACTACCGGCCCTTTGTTAAGCGGCTCCGAGGTGGTTTTGCCGAGGTAGAAGTACGGAAACCCAAGCTGTCGCGTAGCCGAAGTGCGGAGTTGTACTTGTTGGCGAGCCAGTTTGGGATGTAGTAGTGTCGGGTCGAATTTCACATTCCGCCGCGCCGATTATCCATATAGTGCAAGGGTTCGGCTGGGCTGGGCGGTGTAGGAGCTTACTTTGAACGATCTTGCCAAGAATGTTTTGTTGTGGACGGTTATCGCAATCGTCATTTTTGCGGCCGTTACCAATTTCAGCGGCCGCAGTTCCGCGCCGCAGCCTATCGACTACTCCGCCTTTTTGGATCAAGTCGAAAATGGGACGATCGACCAGGTGACCTTCAATAAGGGAAGCGGTATCCAAGGTACGCGCACCAACGGCGAGCGTTTTATTACCTACAGCCCGGAAACCGATTACGGTCCGCTGATCGGTACGTTGAAGAAGAACCACATCCGATTTAACGCAGCGGAGCCCGAGTCGCCCAACATTTTCTGGGCTTTGTTCCTTCAGGCCTTCCCGATCTTGTTGTTGTTTGGTCTTTGGATTTACTTCATGCGCCAAATGCAGGGCGGCGCGGGCGGTCGTGGCGCCATGTCGTTCGGCAAGAGCCGTGCTCGCCTGTTGGGCGAAGATCAAGTCCAAGTCACGTTTGCCGACGTGGCCGGCGTGGAAGAAGCCAAGGAAGAAGTGGTCGAGATCGTCGAGTTCTTGAAAGACCCGGGCAAGTTTCAACGGCTCGGCGGCAAGATTCCTCGCGGCGTGCTGATGGTGGGTTCGCCAGGCACCGGCAAGACGCTGCTGGCGCGTGCCATTGCAGGCGAAGCGAAGGTGCCGTTCTTCACGATTTCCGGGTCGGACTTCGTCGAAATGTTCGTCGGCGTCGGCGCTTCCCGCGTACGCGACATGTTCGAGCAAGCCAAGAAGCATGCTCCGTGCATTATCTTTATCGACGAAATCGATGCCGTGGGACGTCATCGCGGCGCCGGCTTGGGTGGCGGTCACGATGAACGCGAACAGACGTTGAATCAATTGCTGGTCGAGATGGACGGTTTCGAAGGAACCGAAGGTGTCATCGTCATCGCCGCGACCAACCGGCCTGATGTCCTCGATCCGGCGTTATTGCGACCGGGTCGATTCGATCGCCAAGTGGTCGTTCCCTTGCCTGACGTTCGCGGCCGCGAACAAATTCTCAAGGTGCACATGCGCAAGCTGCCCTTGGCCGAAGACGTGCGCCCACAAGTGATTGCTCGCGGCACGCCCGGATTCTCTGGCGCCGATCTCGCGAACTTGGTGAATGAAGCCGCGTTGTTCGCTGCACGTGCGAACAAGCGTACCGTGACCATGGACGAGTTCGAGAAGGCCAAGGACAAGATCATGATGGGCGCCGAGCGTAAGTCCATGGTGATGGACGACCAGGAGAAAAAACTCACGGCCTATCACGAAGCCGGGCATGCGATTGTCGGTTTAACCGTGCCCGAGCACGATCCCGTGTACAAGGTAACCATCATCCCGCGCGGCCGAGCGCTTGGCGTAACGATGTTTCTGCCGGAAGCCGATCGCTACAGCACCAGCAAGCGTCGCTTGGAAAGCCGGATCGCAACGCTGTTCGGGGGGCGTGTTGCTGAAGAGATGGTCTTCGGGGCGGAATCCGTTACGACGGGTGCGTCGAACGACATCGAACGTGCGACCGAAATCGCGCGCAACATGGTTACGAAGTGGGGCTTGTCGGATAAGTTGGGGCCGCTGTCGTACAGCGAAGAGGAAGGCGAGGTTTTCCTGGGTCGCTCGGTGACGCAGCACAAGCAAGTGTCCGACGGTACGGCGCATACGATCGACGAAGAAGTGCGCCGACTGATCGACAGCAATTTCCTGCGCGCGAAAACCATTCTCGAGTCGAGCTTGGAAAAGCTGCACAAAATGGCCGAAGCGCTCATCAAGTACGAAACCATCGACGAACAGCAGATCAAGGACATCATGGAAGGCCGCGATCCGAAACCGCCCCAAGATTGGGATGACACGCCGAGCGCCAGCGGCAAGCCGCGCGAGCGCGATAAATCGGAAGCGCCGATTGGGAAGCCGGCGAGTCAGCACTGAGCAAAGGGTCGCTGGCCGTCGGCCGCTAGCCGCTGGCCAGAAAAAACGCATGCCGTTCAATTTCGATTCTTCTCTGGCTGGCGGCTAGCGGCCAGCGGCTCGTTGGCCTGTCCTAGCCATGCTTCTCCGCTGCGGTCCCCACGACCTCGACCTCTCGACGCCCGTAGTAATGGGCATTCTGAATGTCACTCCAGACTCCTTCTCCGACGGCGGTCGATGGATGAATGTCGAGGCGGCCGTTGCGCATGGCCTTGAAATGATCGAGCAGGGTGCGGCGATCATCGACGTGGGTGGCGAGTCCACTCGGCCCGGCGCGGCCGAAGTGACCGAAGAAGAGGAATTGCGACGGGTTATTCCGGTCGTCGAGGCGCTCGCGGCGCGAACCCGAATCCCGATTTCCGTCGATACGAGCCGTGCTGGCGTCATTAAGGCGGTCTGCGCGGCGGGGGCCACATTCATCAACGATGTGCGAGGGCTGACTTTCCCGGGCGCGCTGCAGGCGGCGGCCGAAACCGGTGCCGCTGTTTGCGTAATGCACATGCAAGGTCAGCCCGGCACGATGCAATCCGCGCCCCACTATGTCGATGTGGTGAGTGAGGTTGCTACTTATCTACAAGCACGCCTGACGGCATGTCGAGTCGCCGGCATATCTTCCGATCGCATCGTGGTTGATCCCGGTGTCGGCTTTGGAAAACGGCTAGAACATAACTTGGCGCTATTAAGTCAGCTGCGCCGTCTTGGAGTGATGAATGCGCCGATTCTGGTCGGCGTTTCGAGAAAGTCGCTTATCGGCGCAGTTACCGGCCGTACCGTCGATGCAAGACTTGCGGGAAGTCTCGCTTTTGCGACTGCCGCGGTACTCGCCGGTGCGAGTATCATTCGCGCCCATGACGTGGGGCCGACGCTCGATGCCATCAAAGTCGCCGTGGCGCTTAAGGCCGCAGACCAATCCTTATAAGGACGGAGAACAACTATGAGTCGCAAGTATTTCGGGACCGATGGCGTGCGCGGGCGCGTGGGCGAACCGCCGCTGACGGTCGATTTCGCACTGCGTTTAGCGAGTGCGGCAGCCCGCGTCCTTGCGCCGGACGGCGGTAAGGTATTGGTCGGAAAAGACACTCGTTTGTCGGGTTATATGTTCGAGGCGGCGCTTGAAGCCGGATTCGTAGCCGCGGGCGTCGACGTGCTCATGATCGGTCCTCTACCGACGCCGGCCATTGCCTACCTCACGCAGAAGTTCGAATGCAATTTCGGTGTGGTCATCAGTGCCTCGCACAACCCTTATGAAGATAACGGCATCAAGTTCTTTTCCGGCAAGGGCGGGAAGCTGAGCGACGAGGCGGAAGCCGAGATCGAAAAGCACCTGGACGAAGCGCCGATCACGCGCGAGTCGCCGCAATTGGGTACGGCACGCCGCGTGGACAAGTCGCGTGTCCACTATCAAGAGTTCTGCAGTTCTACGATTCCCGCCGGCATGGATTTGTCGGGTCTTAAGATCGTCATCGATTGCGCGCACGGTGCGGGCTACAAGGTGGCGCCGCGCACGTTGACCGATCTCGGTGCCGAAGTGATTCCAATCGGGTGTTCGCCGAACGGCCGCAATATCAATCTCAATTGCGGATCGACGGCGCCGCAAGTTCTGCAGATGATGGTGCCAGGAGTCAAAGCCGATCTCGGCATCGCACTCGACGGCGACGGCGATCGATTGGTGATGGTCGATCACACCGGTCAATTGATCGACGGCGATCAACTACTCTACATCATCGCGCGGGCGCGCAAAGCGGCAGGCGAGTTGGTGGGTCCCGTAGTCGGGACTGTCATGAGCAACTTAGGGTTGGAACATGCGCTCGCAAAAGAAGGCATTGCCTTCAAACGCGCGAAGGTCGGTGACCGCTATGTGCTTGAAATGCTCCGTGAGACCGGCGGTGTGCTAGGTGGCGAAACCTCCGGTCATCTTTTGTGCCTCGACAAAACCACCACCGGCGATGCGCTGATCAGCGCGCTCCAAGTGCTTGCGATTCTCAAGCAATCGGGCCGAAGCTTGGCGCAATTGGCCGAGCCCATGCCGAAATACCCTCAGATTCTGGAAAACGTGCGGATTGCCAAGAAAATTGACGTGACGGCCTCTTCGGTCATTCAAGGCGCGGTAAAACAGGCGGAACAACGGCTGAACGGGGCGGGAAGAGTGGTATTGCGGCCCTCCGGCACTGAACCGGTAATCCGAGTGATGGTCGAAGGACGGGAGGAGCTTCTCGTCCGCGAGTTGGCGAAGGACTTGGCAAGATCCGTGGCGGCCGCCGCCGCATAGCGGGTGCTTAGGTTTGAGTGTTAAGGGTTGGAGTTAGCCAGAAAGTGGGTTTCCTTGATTTACCGGTTAACTCCTAGCACCCAATTCCTAGCTACCCAGTTTGCTTTCATGACTCCTCGCCGCTAAGCTGCGCGGCCTTTTCGCCGGCCCTGGTAAGTCCGAGGCCCGGCTAAATTATCGATTGCTGATATCGATTGAAGTCATCGGTTGCGGAGCAAGTTATGGGGCGTCGGCCATTGGTCGCCGGAAATTGGAAAATGCATGGTTCGCGCGCGGAAAACGCGTCGCTCCTCGATGCGTTAATCCAGGGCCAGCAAGCAGATCCCGCAGCGGATGTGCTCGTCTGCCCGCCCTTCGTCTATCTCGCCGATGCAGCGCGACTTCTTAAATCGAGCTCCATCCTTCTCGGTGCTCAATCGGTTTGCGCGGAACCGCTGGGTGCATTCACCGGTGAAGTGTCGGCTGCGATGTTAAAGGACATCGGTTGCCAATTTGCCATTGTCGGGCACTCGGAACGCCGGGCTATATACAAGGAAGACGATGCGTTAGTCGCTCGCAAATTCGTTGCGGCGCAAGGGCAGGGGCTTACGCCCATCCTCTGTGTCGGCGAGACACTCGAGGAGCGTGAACAGCAGCGCACGTTTGCCGTTGTCGGGCGTCAGTTGCATGCCGTGTTGGATGTGGCGGGCATCGCCGCGTTTGCGAACGCCGTGATTGCATACGAGCCTGTTTGGGCGATCGGCACCGGCAAAAACGCCACGTCGGAACAAGCGCAGGAAGTGCATGCGTTTATTCGTGCAGAGTTAAGCCGCGCCGAATTGAAGGCGGGCGATGCTAGAATAGCCGCCGCTGCGCGCATCCTCTACGGCGGCAGCGTGAAGGCTGCGAACGCGGCGGAAATTTTTGCGATGCCCGATGTCGATGGCGGATTGGTCGGTGGTGCATCGCTTAAAGCCGACGAATTCCTTAAGATTTGCGCGGCGGCCGCGAATAACGATTTGTAGACGGGCGGAATGAACTTATGAGTTGGTTACATACGACCACGCTGGTGTTTCACGTTTTGCTTGCTGTGGGCATTGTGGGGCTGGTGTTGCTTCAGCGAGGCAAGGGCGCCGAAGCGGGCGCCGGTTTCGGTTCGGGTGCATCGGGAACGGTTTTCGGCGCGCGCGGGTCGACCTCGTTTTTGTCGCGCTCGACGGCTATCCTGGCGACGCTCTTCTTTGTGACCAGTTTGGCGCTCGCCTATTTGGGCGGGCGTACGATTGAGCAGGGCAGCGTTATGGAGGAGTCGCCGTCTGCAAAGACCGAAACTCCAGCACCGGCAACGACGACAACCTTGCCGGCAATGCCTGCGGTTCCCAGCGAAGCTGAGCCGCGGCAGCCGCAAGCACCGGTCTCGTCTCCTCCGACAGAGGCGCCTACAAAATAAGACCGCGAAATTAAGAATAGAAGGCCAGAAATCATTAAGAAAGCTGATCGGCCCGCCTTATAAAGTTTAGGCCGTGCGGATGTGGTGGAATTGGTAGACACGCTACTTTGAGGTGGTAGTGGGGCAACCCGTGAAGGTTCGAGTCCTTTCATCCGCACCAATCTTTCACGCGTCCATTTCCCTGGAAATGGACGCGTGAAAGATTATTCTTCTAGCGGGCCTGCCCGCGCCGACCGTAGCGTCAGCGTCTGGTCCATTTCCCTGGAAATGGACGCGTGAAAGATTATTCTTCTAGCGGGCTTTGCCTGCGCCGACCGTAGCGTCAGCGTCTGGCCCGTTTCCCTGGAAATGGAGGCGTGAAAGATTCACTCTTCTAGCGGGCTTTGCTCGCGCCGACCGTAGCGTCAGCGTTCCGGTCCACTTCCGAAAGAACGGACGAGTGAACGATGCTTTTGGCGAGTCGGAGTTATTTGGAGTGCGGGAGCTCGCCCTCGCTTCGTCTTGCACATTGCCGCCGCGACGAATTACCGCGCTTCAATTGTCGCCGCCGCTCACGAAGGCATTTCGGCACGCGCGTCCTAAGTAGTTTCCACGCCGCGAATGCAAAGCCGTAACAATTTAAGCCCAAATATTTCGGCAACGAGAGGGTTACGACCCCGTGGTCGCCTGCTACAATCCGCGCCCGTTAAAGTCGACGTTAACGGAGCGCAATGCTGCACAACTATGTTCCAATCCTGATCTTCTTCGGCGTAGCGCTCGGATTGGGGTTGTTGCTGATGGGGGTCGGTTTCTGTTTCGGGCCGCGTAAACCCGATCCCGAAAAGCTTTCCCCCTATGAGTGCGGATTCGATGCTTTCGAAGACTCCCGCATGAAATTCGACGTGCGGTATTACCTGGTGGCGATCGTCTTCATCGTCTTCGACTTGGAGATTGCGTTTCTTTTCCCCTGGGCGGTCTCTTTAAATGCGATCGGTGGGGTCGGTGTAGCTGCAATGGCGCTCTTCCTGCTCATTTTGGTGATTGGTTTCGTCTATGAGTGGAAGAAGGGAGCGCTCGAATGGGATTAGAGTCGCCTGCCTTGGGGTCGTCGAGCCACAATTCGTCTAAGTCGGGGCCTAAATTGGATTTAGGTGCCCCCACCCAAGAATCAGAAAATGTCGCGCAGACCATGGCGCAGCGCGGCTTCATGACCACGTCGGTCGACAAACTGGTTCATTGGGCGCGTACCGGCTCGATGTGGCCGATGACGTTCGGCCTTGCTTGTTGCGCAGTCGAAATGATGCATGCCGGCGCGTCACGTTACGACTTGGATCGCTTCGGCATTACTTTCCGGCCAAGTCCACGGCAGTCCGACGTGATGATCGTCGCGGGCACGCTGGTGAACAAGATGGCGCCGGCGCTTCGCAAGGTGTACGACCAAATGCCGGAACCGCGGTTCGTCATCTCGATGGGCTCATGCGCGAATGGTGGTGGCTACTATCACTACTCCTATGCCGTCGTTCGCGGTTGCGATCGCATCGTACCCGTCGACGTTTACGTACCCGGTTGCCCGCCGACTGCCGAAGCGCTGTTGTACGGAATTATTCAGTTACAGAACAAAATTCGTCGCACCACCACGATTGCGCGGTAGCGCTACGAATGAATGCCTAAATGACGAACCGCATCGAAACACTCGCCGCAAACATCGACGCCCGTTTTCAAGGCCGCGCGACTCGCATTCCGTCGACGTGCGGCGAATTGACGTACGAAGTAGCGGCGGTCGACTTGATAGACATCGCTCGTCAGTTGCGCGACGACGCTGAATTAAAGTTCGACCAGTTAGTCGATGCGACCGGCGTCGATTACCTCCATTACGGCAAGGTCGAATGGAAAACGGAAGCGTCCACCTCGAGCGGCTTCAGTCGTGGCGTTAATCGGGCATCCGTCGAGATCGCTCCGGAAAAGCGTTTTGCCGTCGTCTATCATCTGCTGTCCGTGGCCAATAACTCGCGCGTTCGGTTGCGCGCTTACTGCGCGCCCGGGGAACCGCCGTTGATCGACTCGCTGTGCGATGTCTGGGCCTCCGCCAATTGGTTCGAACGCGAGATCTTCGATTTGTTCGGCATTCTGTTCCAAGGCCATCCGGATTTGCGCCGCATCCTGACCGACTACGGATTCATCGGCCATCCGTTCCGCAAGGACTTCCCGCTGATCGGCAACGTGGAAGTGCGCTACGACGCCGCAAAAGGCCGTGTCGTCTACGAGCCGGTCAGCATCGAGCCGCGAACGCTGGTGCCGCGCGTCATTCGCGACGACAGCCGGTACGTTAAATAAGCGCAGCGCCCATGTCAGAGATTCAAAATTTCACGCTGAACTTCGGACCGCAACATCCCGCGGCGCACGGCGTGCTACGGCTGGTGCTCGAGCTCGAAGGCGAAGTCATTCAAAAAGCGGACCCGCATATCGGCTTGCTTCATCGCGGCACCGAGAAGTTGGCCGAGTCGAAGCCGTTCAATCAGTCGATCGGCTACATGGATCGTCTCGATTACGTCTCGATGATGTGCAACGAACACGCCTACGTGATGGCGATCGAGAACCTGCTCGGCGTCGAAGTACCGATTCGCGCACAGTACATTCGGACTATGTTCGACGAGATTACGCGTGTCTTGAACCATTTGATGTGGCTCGGCGCGCACGGTCTGGACATAGGCGCGATGACGATGTTCCTGTATTGCTTTCGCGAGCGCGAAGACCTCATGGACTGCTACGAAGCCGTCTCGGGCACGCGCATGCACGCAACCTACTATCGGCCGGGCGGGGTATATCGCGATTTGCCCGATTCGATGCCGAAGTATCAGGCGTCGAAGTGGCGGAATCAGAAACAAGTCGATCGCCTTAACGAACGGCGCTCGGGATCGATGCTCGACTTCATCGAGGACTTCACCAAGCGTTTCCCAGCATGCGTCGACGAGTACGAAACGCTGCTGACCGACAACCGCATTTGGAAGCAACGCACCGTGAACATCGGCGTGGTCACGCCGGAACGAGCGCTGCAGCTTGGCTTCACGGGGCCGATGATTCGCGGCTCTGGCATTGCGTGGGATTTGCGCAAGAAGCAGCCGTACGAAGTGTACGAACACATGGATTTCGACATTCCCGTGGGTGTGAACGGCGACTGTTACGACCGCTATCTGGTCCGCGTCGAGGAAATGCGCCAGTCCAACCGCATCATCAAGCAATGTGTCGATTGGCTGCGCAAGAATCCGGGCCCGGTGATGCTTGAAAATCACAAGATCACGCCGCCCGCGCGCACCGAAATGAAGGGCGACATGGAATCGCTGATCCATCACTTCAAGTTGTTCACCGAAGGGTATTGCGTGCCGGCCGGCGAAACGTATGCCGCTGTCGAAGCGCCGAAGGGCGAGTTCGGCATTTACTTGTTGTCCGACGGCGCCAACAAGCCGTATCGATTGAAATGCCGTGCGCCTGGGTTCGTGCACTTGGCTTCGTTGGAAGAAATGGTGAAGGGCCACATGCTTGCAGACGTTGTCGCCGTGATCGGCACTCAAGATATCGTGTTCGGAGAGGTCGATCGGTGAGCGACGCGCACAACACTTCTACTTCGTCGCTCTCGGCGCACCTGCGCGAAGAGATCGACCATTGGCTGCACAAATTCCCGCCGGACCGCAAACGCTCGGCCGTGTTGGCCGCATTGCGCGCCGCTCAACACGAGAATCACGGTTATTTGACGCGTGAGCTGATGGACGGCATCGCGGACTACCTGCAGTTGCCCGCCGTGCAGGTCTATGAAGTCGCGACTTTTTATTCGATGTTCGAGACCAAGCCGGTCGGACGCCATCACGTTTCGGTATGCACGAACATTTCCTGCATGCTGTGCGGCGGCGAAGAGATTCTCGCGCACGTCGAACGGCGCTTAGGGATCAAGGTGGGCCAAAGCACCGCCGACGGCCGCTTTTTCTTGAAGCAGGAAGAGGAATGCCTCGCGGCGTGTAACAACGCGCCGATGATGATGGTCGATCACGTTTACTACGAAAATCTCACCAACGAAAAAGTGGACGAGATTTTGGATCGCCACAAGTGACGAGCTGCAATATGAAGAACGAAGTGCTTCCTATCGCAGCTCGTCATCCCGGCGCAGGCCGGGATCCCTCTTTTGCTTTGGTTAGATGGACCCCGGCTAGAGGCTTCCAGGGACGGAGGTCATACTGGGAATGCAGGAGCAATTCTCAGTGCGCCGGGGTGACGTGCTCAAACTCGGCGCCATTCAATTTAAGATGAGCCAGCAATACCAAAAAAACCTCGTGTGCTTCGAGCCGCTCGGCATGGAGCGCTCGTGGGAGCTCGAAACGTATCGCAAGATCGGCGGCTATCAGGCGTGGGAGAAAATCCTGCGCGAGAAAACGCCGCCGGCGCAAATCATCGAAGAGGTGAAGGCATCCGGACTGCGCGGCCGTGGCGGCGCGGGATTCCCGACTGGCATGAAGTGGAGCTTCATGTTGAACTCCACCGGCCAAAAATACGTGGTGTGCAATTCAGACGAAAGCGAACCGGGTACCTGCCACGATCGCGATATCCTCCGCTACAACCCACACGCGTTGATCGAAGGCATGGCCATCGGCGGTTACGCGATGGGCGCGACGGTCGGTTACAACTACATCCGCGGCGAATTTCTCGACGAGCCCGTGCCGCGATTCGAAGCGGCGCTGAAAGAAGCGTATGCGGCGGGATTGCTCGGCAAGAATCTGCTCGGGTCCGGCGTCGACTTCGATCTCCATACGTACGTCGGAGCCGGCGCTTATATTTGCGGCGAAGAAACGGCATTGCTGGAATCGCTTGAAGGCAAACAAGGCCGTCCGCGTTTCAAGCCGCCGTTCCCCGCGAACTTTGGTTTATATGGCCGGCCGACGACGATCAACAACACGCAGAGCTATGCCTCCGTGCCGACCATTCTCCGTAAGGGCGCGAAGTGGTTCCTCGATCTCGGCGTGCCGAATTCGGCCGGTACGATGATTTTCTCCGTGTCCGGTCATGTTAATAAGCCGCTCAATATCGAATTGCCGCTCGGCATTCCGTTCAAAGACCTGCTTGAGATTGCCGGCGGCGTTCGCGGCGGTCGCAAATTAAAAGCCGTCATTCCGGGCGGCGTATCGGTGCCCGTCGTTCCGGGCGACGTGATCATGCCGATCAACTTGGATTACGACTCGCTCCGCAAAGTCGGTTCCGCGCTCGGAACCGGGTCGTTGATCGTGATGGATGAGACCACCTGCATGGTGAAAACGATCGAGCGCATTTCCCGTTTCTACTACGCCGAGTCTTGCGGCCAGTGCACGCCGTGCCGCGAAGGCACGGGCTGGGTGAACCGCGTGCTCAAGCGCATTCTGAGCGGCAACGGCAAGAAGGCCGACATCGATATGTTGCTGGATGTGGTCGGAAAGATCGAAGGCCACACGATTTGCGCATTCGGCGACGCGGCTGCGTGGCCTGTGCAGAGCTTCATCAAGCACTTCCGTCACGAGTTCGAATACTTCGTCGAGCATGGCCGCAGCATGGTCACCGGCGAAACCTTGCGTGCCGCGTAGTTTTTCTTACCCAGGTCCCACGCCCCAAGCCCTTTACCCATGAGCGACGAAGTCAACATCGAAGTCAACGGCGTACCGATGAAAGCGCGCAAGGGCGCGATGATCATCCATGCGACCGACGCTCATGACGTCTACGTGCCGCGGTTCTGCTACCACGACAAATTGCCGATCGCCGCCAATTGCCGCATGTGCCTCGTCGAAGTGGAGAAGGCGCCGAAGCCGCTTCCTGCGTGCGCGACGCCCGTGATGGAAGGCATGAAGATCTTCACCAAGTCGCCGAAGGCGCTCGCGGCGCAAAAAGCGGTGATGGAGTTCCTATTGATCAACCATCCGCTCGACTGTCCGATCTGCGATCAGGGCGGCGAGTGCGAATTGCAGGACTTGGCGATGGGCTTCGGCCGTGACGCATCCCGTTACACCGAACGCAAACGCGTCGTTAAAGACAAGAACTTAGGCCCGCTCGTGTCCACGGACATGACCCGCTGCATCCATTGCACGCGCTGCGTGCGTTTCACCAAGGACATCGCCGGCTTCCAGGAATTGGGCACGATCGGCCGCGGTGAGAGCACGGAGATCGGGACGTTCATCGAGAAGGCCGTCGATCACGAACTCTCCGGCAACATCATCGATCTGTGCCCGGTGGGCGCTCTCAACAACAAGCCATACCGTTATCAAGCTCGCGCCTGGGAAATGACGCAGCATCCGCTGATCTCCCCACACGACAGCGTCGGTACGAACATTTACGCGCACGTGCTGCGCGGCCGCGTGATGCGCATCGTGCCGCGTCAGAACGACGACGTGAACGAAACATGGATCGCCGACCGCGATCGTTACAGCTACGAAGGCATCTACAGCGCCGATCGCCTGCAAAAGCCCATGGTGCGCGAAGGGTCGGAATGGCGCGAAGTCGATTGGCAAACAGCGTTGCAACTCGCCGCCGAAAAGCTCGGCAAGATAGCCCGCGATTCAAACGGTACGCAGTTAGGCGTCCTGGCATCGCCGCTATCGACGCTGGAAGAACTGCATCTTGCCGCCCGCATCGCACGGGGTCTCGGCAGCCGCAATCTCGATCATCGCTTGCGTCGCACCGATTTCGCCGACCAAGCGAACGATCCGGTGTTCCCGTGGCTCGGTTGTTCGCTCTACGATCTCGAGCAAATGCAAAGCGTGCTCGTCGTTGGCTCGAACGTCCGCAAGGAAGCGCCGATGTTGGCGCATCGAATTCGCAAGGCCGCGGTGGCCGGCGGAAACGTCTCGTTCGTCAACCCGTCGAAATACGAATACTTGTTCCCAGTGGCCGGCTATCTCGCCAGCAATGGTCTCGGAATGGTCGAACACTTGGCCGCGCTCTTGGCGGCTATCGGCGGCGCTTCGGGAAATATCGCGTCGCTCGTCAATGCCTCGCAACCCGGCGATGCGCATCGTTCGCTTGCGTCGGTCCTCAAGAACGGCGAACGCAAATTGATATTGCTCGGCGAGATCGCGCAGCGCGATCCCGAATTCTCGACGCTGCGGTCATTGGCTCAAGCGCTGGCCGAAGCAACCGGTGCGCAACTCGGTTATCTCGCGGAAGGCGGCAATGCCGTCGGCGCCGCGTTGGCCGGTGTCTTACCGCATCGACTCAACGGCGGAAAAGCAGAAGAGGGTGGCAAACACGTTGCCGACATGCTCGCTGCGAAGTTGAAAGCCTATCTGTTGGTCGGTGCTATTGAGCCGGATAAAGATATTGCGACCGCTGGCGCTTTGGATGCCTTGAAATCCGCCGAATGCGTCATTGCCCTAACGCCTTACGGTACGGCCAAAGACTTCGCCCACATCATTCTTCCCATCGGTACGTTCGCCGAAACCTCCGGAACGTACGTGAATCTCGAAGGTCGCTGGCAAAGCGTGCCGGGCGCGGCGAAACCGGTGGGCGAATCCCGGCCGGGTTGGAAAGTGCTGCGCGTTCTCGGCAATCTGTTGAACCTGCCGGGGTTCGATTATGAAAGCGCCGAACAAGTTCGCGACGAACTCAAAGCGCAGCTCGGCGAAGTGAAGCCGGACAATCGCTATCTCGCGAGCGGTTCCACGGCGCACAGTGTTGGCAAGGGCGGCGGCAAGAAAGTGCCCGATATCGGCATCTACGCGATCGATCCGATCGTGCGGCGTGCGACGGCCTTGCAGCAAACTCGCGATGCGTTATCCGGAGGCACCGCGTGATGGACGCCGTTCCTCAATTCGTCGCCGGCTTGCTGAGCTTTTTACCGAACCCTCTGGTCATCGGGATCTGGTACGCAGTGCTCGCGGTCATGATCTTTCTCCCGCTGATCATCGTGATGGCGATGCTGACGTATGCAGAACGCCGCGTCATCGGCGCCATGCAGGCGCGCATCGGTCCGAATCGAGTGGGGCCGTTCGGATTGCTGCAGCCCTTCGCCGACGTATTGAAGCTGGTCGTCAAAGAAGTGGTGCTGCCGTCCAGCTCGAACAAGTTCTTATTCCTGTTAGCGCCCTTGCTCGCGCTAGTGCCTGCGTTGGCGGCCTGGGCCGTGATTCCCCTATGGCCGGGATTCGTGGTCGCCGACATCAACGCTGGCGTTCTCTTCTTGTTGGCGCTGAGTTCAGCGGGTGTGTACGGCGTGATCCTTGCCGGCTGGGCCACGAATTCGAAGTACGCATTCTTAGGCGCCATGCGTGCCGCAGCGCAGATGGTTGCTTATGAAATCGCGATGGGTTTCGCCGTCGTGGGCGTGATCATGGCGTCGGGCAGCTTGAACTTGGGCGAGATCATCCAGGGTCAATCGGGTGGCCTGTTTAGCTGGTATTGGACTTGGCTCTTTCCGCTGTTCGTCGTTTATTTCATTTCCGGCGTAGCCGAAACGAATCGCGCGCCGTTCGACGTGGTCGAAGGCGAATCGGAAATCGTCGCCGGTTGCCACGTCGAATACTCGGGAATGGCGTTCGCGCTGTTCTTCGTCGCCGAGTACATCAACATGATCATGATTTCGGCGTTGACTGCACTGTTTTTCTGCGGCGGGTGGTTGTCGCCGTTCGATGGATTTGGAATTCCGTACCTTTCCGCTCCGGGCTTTCACTGGCTCTTCATCAAGGTTTCGTTCTTCCTATTTCTCTATCTGTGGTTCCGCGCCACCTTCCCGCGCTATCGCTACGATCAAATCATGCGTCTCGGCTGGAAGATTTTTATTCCCGTCACGCTCGTCTGGATCGTGGTCGAAGGCGTGTTCATGATCTTTAAAGTCGGACCGTGGTCCGTGGCGGGTGGCTGATGAAAACGCCAAGCAGCTTCGTTAAAACGCTGTTCCTCACCGAGTTGCTGCAGGGCCTCGCGGTGACGGCGCGTCAGTTTTTCGCGCGTCCGAACATCACGATTCAATATCCCGAGGAAAAGACGCCGCAGTCGCCCCGGTTCCGCGGCCTGCACGCGCAGCGCCGTTACGCGAACGGCCAGGAGCGATGCATCGCCTGCAAGTTGTGCGAAGCGGTGTGTCCTGCGCTGGCCATTACCATCGAATCCGACGTTGGGCCGGACGGTACGCGTCGCACCACGCGCTACGACATCGATCTCTTCAAGTGCATCTACTGCGGCTTTTGCGAGGAAGCCTGTCCGGTCGACGCGATCGTGGAGACGCGCATCCACGAATACCACATGGAGAATCGCGGCGAAAACATCATGACCAAAGACAAGCTGCTCGCGATCGGCGAGCGCTACGAAGCGATGATCGCGGCCGACAAAGCGGCGGATGCGCGGTACAGGTAAGCACCATGGCGCTCGACAATCCCGTTTCAGTTCTCTTTTGGTTCTTCGCCGCGCTGCTGTTCATTTCGGCCGTGGGCGTCATCGTCGCCAAGAATCCGGTGCACGCGGCACTGTGTTTGGTGGCGGCGTTTTTCACCAGCGCGATGATTTGGATGCTGATGGAAGCGGAGTTTCTCGCGATCGTTCTGGTGCTCGTCTACGTGGGCGCGGTCATGGTGCTGTTCATGTTCGTCGTCATGATGTTGGATATCAACGTTACGCAGCTGCGAGCGGGCTTCACGAGCTATGCACCGCTAGGTGCCGTGATCGCGATCGTTGTCGTCGCGGAGATTGCGACCGTGATCTTCGTTAAAGGCCTGGGCATGACGTCCGAGCCGGTTAAGGCGGCCGAAACGGTCAACAACACTCGTGCATTGGGTGAAATGCTCTACAAGGAGTATCTCTACCCGTTCGAGCTGGCAGCCGTTCTGCTGTTGGTCGCTATCGTTGCGGCGATCGTGCTTACCATGCGCCATCGGGTGGGGCATAAGGCCCAGGATGTGAGCGCCCAAGTTTCGGTGCGAGCAAGGGACCGCATTCGCATCGTGAAGATGGAACCGGAGAAGAAAGAAGCCGGAAAGAACGAAGGAGAAGTCCATCCATGATTACGCTGGAAGCTGGCCTAATGGTGGGGGGCGTGCTGTTCGCGCTTGCGGTCGCCGGCATATTCTTGAATCGCAAGAACGTGATCGTCTTGCTGATGTGCATCGAGCTCATGCTCTTGGCGGTTAATTTCAATTTCATCGCATTCGCTCGCCATCTCGGCGACCTGCACGGGCAGGTCTTCGTGTTTTTCATTTTGACGGTTGCTGCCGCAGAGTCCGCCATTGGCCTTGCGATTCTGGTCGTGTTGTTCCGCGAGCGGAAAACCATCAACGTCGAGCAATTGAGTGAGATGAAAGGCTGACCCCTCTCCCGCGCTGACGCGCGACCTCTCCCACAAGGGGAGAGGTGAAGAGCCGGGGGGCTTGAGTTGATTTAGAGTGTGAACGATTTAGCTCCCTCTCCCCTTGCGGGAGAGGGTTGGGGTGAGGGGTTCTTAGAGCTTTAAGTT
>CAZQYC010000026.1:0-45629 GCA_964597495.1 uncultured Steroidobacteraceae bacterium
TCGCGATTTGCATAATGGAACGGGAGATTGGACTGCCGAGCTCGAAATCCGTTCGTCGTTGCCGAAGGTAGTTTTGGCAAGAGAGCCCGACTGGCAGTTAGCTTCCATTAAGGTATCGTCATTCCGACGTACTGGAAATTGCTCCTGCATTTCCAGCATGACCTTCGTCCCTGAAGGCCCAAAGTCGGAATCCATCCTGATCAAGATAGAGGGACACCGGCCTGCGGTCTACATGGATGGATGTAGGTCATGCCAGAAACGCAGGAGCAGTTTCTGGTGCGCCGGTGTGACGAATGAATCAGAGTTTCCCTAGGGCAAATCTATAGCAGAACGGGAGCGTTCGGCAGCTCGTTGCGATCGCCGGTCGGATAGTGTCGCGTAATTAATTTGGCGATGGCCGTTATCCCTTCCACAGCCCCCTGTTCGAAAGCGCCGCTGCGGAACGCCTGTTCGAGACCTGCGCAAACTTCCGTCCATTCGGCAGCGCTGACTTTGCCGGCAAAGCCGCGGTCAGCGACGATCTCGACGCTGCAATCCGCCAGCAACACGTAGATCAATACGCCGTTGTTGGCTTCGGTATCCCAAACGCCGAGTTCGCCGAATACCTGCAGCGCGCGTGCGCGTGGCGTGAGATCTTGCAGTAAGTCCGCTGTCGACAGTTCGCTCTCCACGGCGAAACGAAGTTCGCCGCCATGCGTTCGTTCGGCCGCCGCTATGGCTGCTTCGATTGCGGTTAGCGTGGCATGCGGAAAGGCTCGGCGCGCATGCCAGCGCGTCATCAGAAAGTGGCGGAATAGGCGAGCGATAGATGTCATTACCATTTTCCCGACGCGCCGCCGCCTCCGAATCCCCCGCCGCCGCCGCTCCAGCCACCGCCTCCGAATCCGCCACCGCCAAGTCCTCCCATTCCACCCCAGTGATGTCGCCGGCTGCCGCCGGATAGACCCCCGCCACCGCCGCTTAACAAGGTGATCAAGAAGGCAACCACAGCACCAATGATGGCCACGATCAGAGTGCCGGCGATAAACCACACGATGAATCCCGCGCCGAGACCGGCAATGGAAGCGCCGCCGAATCGGCCGAAAATCGACCGCAAGATGCTGCCGACGACGAAACCGCCGATGAGCAGCACGGGCAGGATAGATCCGATGTCGGAGCCAGGACGCCGTGCGCGCTCGGGGAGAGTGGGTTGCGGAAGCGGTTCGCCGTCGATGACACGGGTAATGCGATCGATGCCGGCAACGAGACCTAAATAAAATTCACCGGTGCGGAAAAGCGGCGTCACGTCGTTGCGAATGATGCGCTTGGCCACGGCATCGGGTAATGCGCCTTCAAGCCCGTAACCGACTTCGATGCGCATTGTCCGATCGTTTTTCGCGACGAGAAAAAGCACACCGTCGTCGACGCCCTTACGGCCCAGCTTCCAGGATTCCGCAACGCGCATCGAGTACTGCTCGATGCTTTCCGGTTCCGTCGTCGGCACGATGAGCACCGCCACTTGGCTGCCCTTGCGCGCCTCGAACGCGCGCAGGCTTTGCTCGAGCGACGATGCCTGTTGCGGGGTGAGTGTTTGCGTGAGATCGGTGACCGGCGATTTGAGCGGCGGCACCGCGACTTCGCCAAATGCCGAACCGAGCGTCAGCATGAAGAGCAAGGCAGCTGCGATACCGCGCGTCGGAATCCGGAGCCGACCAATCGATGACGACATGACTTCCACCTTATCCGTGCAGGGCCTTATCCGAGCAGGGCAATCGATGCCGAATTTTTCTTGCTCATCGCGTGTCGCCGCGCTTGCCGCTACTTCGGCTGCGTCCCAAAATCCACCGACGGCGGCCTGGAAATAACGGCTTCGTTCTCGACCGTGAAATTCGGCTTGATTTCATGCCCGAACATTTTCGCCGTGAGGTTGGTCGGAAACGAACGAACCGTCGTGTTGTACTTCTGCACCGAGTCGATATAGCGCCGACGTTCGTTGGCGATGCGATTTTCCGTCCCTTCGATCTGGGCCTGCAAATCGCTGAAGCCGGCGATCGACTTCAAGTCCGGATAACGTTCGACGACCACCATCAATTTCGACAACGCGGAACCGAGCTCGCCCTGCGCCGCCTGCCATTGCTTGAAGGCGTCGGGATTATTGATGAGTTCCGGAGTCGCCTGAATCGATCCCACTTTCGCGCGGGCGTTCACCACGGCATCGAGAATCTCCTTCTCGGAAGCCACGGCACCCTTCACCGTATTGACGAGGTTGGGAATTAAATCCGCACGGCGTTGGTATTGATTCAAGACCTGCGACCACGCCGACTTCACCTGTTCGTCCTGCGCTTGCAAATCGTTGTAACCGCAGCCGGTCAGCGTCATCAATCCCGCGCCGAGAAAACCAAAAATTGCAAACCGGGTCAGCAAGAAACGAAGGCCGCTCATGTCGTTTTCCTCTTTTATGTGGCGAAGACCGCGTGCGATGCGCGCGAACGCGAGCTGTATTGGGACGGTTATAGCAAATGCAAGCGACGGAAGGGCGTAACTTCCATTGTCGCGTTCTTATCGCACATTTCCCTCACCCCAACCCTCTCCCGCAACCGGGAGAGGGAGTAAGAAGATCTTTGTCACCTCTCCCGGTTGCGGGAGAGGTCGCACGCAGTGCGGGTGAGGGGAAATGCCCTACCAAATCTTCACGCGCTCTTTCTCATCGCGGTAGAGCTTGTCCTTCGGTTTCAACCGGAAGGCGCTATAGAACCCCGGTTGATTGGCGACGATGCCGTTCACGCGGTATTCGCTTGGACTGTGCGAATCGACCAGTAAGCGTCGTCGCATTTCGTCGTCCCGATACTTTCGCGCCCACACTTGCGCATAGCCGATGAAGAAACGTTGATCGCCGGTGTAACCGTCGAGCACCGGCGCTTTCTTGCCCTTCAGCGACAGTTGATACGCGCGATACGCCATGGCGACGCCCACCAAGTCCGCGATGTTTTCGCCGAGCGTGAGTTCGCCGTTAACCGTCAACCCAGGCAGCGGCGTAAAGCCGTTATATTGCTTGACCAGCGAATTCGCGCGCGCGCGGAACTCCTTGTCGTCGTCATCGGTCCACCAATTTTTCATATTGCCGTCGCCGCCGTAGTGACGCCCCTGATCGTCGTAGCCGTGACTGATCTCGTGCCCGATCACGGCGCCGATCGCGCCGTAATTCACCGCGTCGTCGGCGGTGGCGTCGAAGAAAGGCGGCTGGAGAATCGCCGCCGGAAAAACGATTTCGTTGGCGGCGGGGTTGTAGTAAGCATTCACCGTTTGCGGCGTCATATGCCATTCGCTGCGATCGATCGGCTGGCCCAACTTCGCGATGTCGCGGTCGGAATCGACGAGACTGGCCCGCAACACGTTGCCGACGAGGTCGTCGCGCCGCACCTCGAGTTTCGACCAATCTTTCCATTTATCGGGATAGCCGATCTTCGCGGTGAACTGCGCAAGCTTTGCATGGGCTTGTTTCTTGGTGGCTTCGCTCATCCATTCGAGCCGGTCGATTCCCTCGCCGTAGACTCTCTGCAAGTTAGCGACCAGATTTTTCGCGCGCTCCTTCGCGGCCGGCGGAAAGTACTTTGCGGCATACGCCTTGCCGGTCAATTCGCCGATGGTCCCGTCGATGGTGTCCACGGCGCGCTTCCAGCGCGGCGCCAATTCCGCGATGCCGCTGATGACGCGGCCGTTGAACTCGAAATTCAAGGCGACGAACCGGCCCGATAGATAAGGGGCATAGGCTTCGATCAATTGATAGCGCAAGTACTCGCGCCACTCTGCGAGCCGCACTTCCTTGAAGGCCACCCCGAGTGCATTGAAAAAACTCGGTTGCGCCGCGACCAGCTCGTCGACTTTCGTGGCGCCGACGCCTTCGAAGAAGGCGCGCCAGTCGAAATTCGGCAGTAGCGTTTGCGCTTCCGTAACGGTGTACTTGTTGTAGGTTTTCTCGACGTCGCGATTTTGCACGCGCGTCCATTGCGCTTGGGCGAGCCGCTTCTCCAGTGCAACGATGCGGTCGGCGGCAGCGCCCGCGTCGGCGGTGCCCGCCGCTTCAAGCAGATCGCGAACGTAGGCACGATATTTTTCGCGCGCGGCCTGCATCTTCGGATCGTCCGACAAGTAATAGTCGCGATCCGGCATATTGCCGCCGCGCTGGACAACGTTGCTGATGTACTGACTCGAATTCTTTTCGTCGATGCCGACGTAAAACGCGAACGGCTGCGCCACCCCGATGCGCTGCAGCCGACCGATCGCGACGGCAAGATCGCGTGGAGTGCGAATCGCATCGATGCGTGCCAATTCGCCGGCGAGCGGCTTCACGCCTTGAGTTTCGACCGTCGCCTCATCCATGAAGCTGGCGTAGAAATCTCCGATCTTCTGCGTATCGGAATCGGGATCCTTTGCATTGCCGGCCGCCTCGGCAATCTCGCGAACGCGCTGCTCCGACAAGTCGTCGAGCATGCCAAACGTTCCGTAGTTGGATTTGTCGGCGGGAATGTCGGCGTTGGCCAGCCAGGTGCCGTTCACGAACCGATAGAAATCGTCTTGCGGTCGCACGGTCTTGTCGAAGTTCTCGACGCGAAGCCCGGACTTTCGAATCGTCGGCGCCGTCGCTGTCTCGGCGGTGCAGCCGCCGAACGCGAACAAGCCGAGTGTCATTGCTAGCCAATGCTTGAACATTCTGTTTCTCACATCCCGAGACTCGGAGAGACTCCGAGATTCTTGCACATCACCCATTGTCCATCACCCTCTCAATCGTCCGCCAATTGCCGGAAATCCACGCCAAGCGCACGGAGTTTTCGATAGAGATGCGTGCGTTCGATGCCGACTCGCTTGGCGAGCTGCCCGACTTTGCCGTTACACAGCATGAGCTGCTGCAACAGGTAAGCGCGTTCGAATTGTTCGCGTGCCTCGCGAAGCGGCAAGGCGAGTAAGTCCTGCTTGACGAGCGGTTCGACCCCCGTATTTGACGTCGGCACGGTAGCAATGGTTGCGACTCGTAATTCGCGCTCGACATCCTCCAACGCGATTTCGCGATCGCCGGCCTCGTTGCCTCCCAAGATCAAGAGTCGTCTTACGAGGTTGCGCAGCTCGCGCACGTTGCCCGGCCAAGGATAGTTGCGCATGCGGTTCTGGGCGGCGACGCTGAAGCGACGTAAAGGCAGGCGCTCTTCGTCGACCAGACTCTCGGCGTGATGACGCAAGAGTTCGGGAATGTCCTCGGCGCATTCACGCAACGGCGGCACATCGATCGTGATTGCATTGAGATGCGTCAGGAGTTCGCGATATTCCGCGGCGGCTTCGGCGGGCGGAGCGGTTCCGGGTTGCAGCGAGCATACGATGCGCGCATCGAAAGGGCAGGCATCGCCGTTCACGTGCAAGTAACTGCGCTGCTTCAAACAATCGCGCAACAAGCGAGCGGTGGCCGCCGAAATATGCGTGATCTCGTCGATGAAGAGCATGCCGGCGCCGACGTCGTCGAGAAATCCCTTGCGGACCGATCCCCCGGTGCCGACTCCGCACAAAGCGGCGGCAGCATCGTCATCGGCGATCGCTCTTGCCACTAGCGTTACGAACGGTTCGGACGCGCGCGTGCTCAAGCCGTGAATGTACCGCGCCAGCATTTCGCGGCCGGTTCCCGCTTCGCCGACCAGCAAAATAGCCGTGTCATGAACCGCGACTCGTTGCAATTGTTCGCGTAACTTCTGCATTGCGCGACTACGGCCCACGGGACCCAGAACGGGTGGTACAAGCGTGCGATTGTCTTGCCGTTTGCGGCGGCCGGTCGTGAGTGCGGCATTGACGGTACGCAGCAACTTCGCAAGCGATAGCGGTTTCTCGACAAAATCGAACGCGCCCAATCGAGTAGCCTCGACGGCGGTTTCGACGGTGCCGTGCCCCGACATCATCACCACGGGGCAAAGCGAGCCCGGCGCCTCGACCCACTCGCGCAACAGCGTAATGCCGTCGGTATCGGGCATCCAGATATCCAGCAGGATCAAGTCGGGTTCGTGTTTTCCGCGCGCCGCGCGCGCTTGAGCCGCGTTGGCGGCGACTTCGACGGCATAGCCTTCGTCGCCGAGAATTTCTTGGACGAGATTGCGTATTTCCGCTTCATCGTCCACCACCAATATGCGGGGCGCGCTCATGCTCGCTCCTTTCTCACGGCGTCTATCGGGGCGTCCGGATTGGCGCGGCTGCTGCCCATGCTGGGATCGCGCGCTTCGTTGCTCGCCACGCGCTGAAAGCGACTCAGCGCAACCAACGGCAATTCGATCCGCACGCGCGCGCCGCCGGTCGGCGCATTGTCCGCTTCGATGCGGCCGCCGTGTTCTTCGACGATCTTTTTTACGATGGCCAACCCGAGGCCGGTGCCTTTCGGTTTGGTGGTCATATAGGGATCGAACATCCGTCCCAGCATGTCGGCGGAAAAACCCACGCCGTTGTCCTCGACCGCAATGCGTGCAACGCCGGCACGCGCGACGAGTTGCGTGCGCACGACAACGCGGGCATCGGTCGCGGCCGAGGCATGAGTCTCGGCGCGTGCATCGGGCTTGGCATCGAGCGCTTCGAACGCATTTGCGACTAAGTTATGCAGCACTTGCCGCAGACGTCCGCGGTCAGCTTCGATCTCGCCGAGATTCGGATCGAGATCGAGGTGCAGATGCCGTTGCACGGCCTGCGCCCGATACAGATCGGTGACCTCGACGACCAATTGATTCAAATCGAAGCGAGTGGTGTCCATCGCCGGCGTACGCGCATATTCGCTAAATGCGTTGACCATTTCCTTCATCGCTTCCACTTGCTGCACGATAGTATGGGTAGCGCGCTCCAGGATCTGCGCGTCGTTGCTGTTCATCGATCCCAGTAATTTATGCCGCAGCCGCTCCGCCGAAAGTCGAATCGGCGTCAGGGGATTTTTGATTTCGTGAGCCAAGCGGCGCGCCACTTCCCCCCACGCCGCATCGCGCTGCGCTTGCAAGAGTGCGGTGATGTCGTCGAATACGATCACGTAACCGCCGATATGCTCTCCATCGCCCGGCAAAGCCGTGCAAGCACACATGAGCATGCGCCGTGTTGCATCGGAGCGCAGCACCAACTGCTCACGCCATTCGGTTTGCCCGACTTCCAAATGCGCGCGGCACGCAGCGGCGAATTGCTCGAACAGTGGCAACCCTTGGCTCGCGGCGATCAAGGGCTTTCCGACCAGCCCGTCGATCTCGCCGCCCAGAATTCCGGAAGCGGCTTGATTCCAAGTGCGAATCGTCAAATCGGGTTCGAGCGATACGACACCCGTCGAAAGGCGCGCGAGAATGACGGCAAGATTGGTGCGCTCGGTTTCCACCGCTTCTTGGCTGCGGCGCGCTTCTTCGCGCGCCCGCGACAGGCGCTTGGTCATGTCGTTGAACGAGTGGACGAGCATGCCGAGTTCGTCGTGCGACGGCAGGGGCAGTCGCATGTCGAGATTACCTTGCGCGACGGCGCGCGTGCCGTGCACGAGCGTCTGAATCGGTTTTACCAAGCGACGTGCAACCCAGAAAGCGCCGTAAAGAGCGGCAAAGGTCGCCATCAATAGAACCAAGGTGAGGGTCAAGCTGAAACTGGTTTTCAGCGGCTCGCGAAGGCGGGCTTTTTCGGCGTATTGCTGGTAGGCGGTTTCGACGGTTTCGGCCAATTCGCTGAGCCGACCTTCGACCGGATAAAGCGCATGCAGAATCCGCAGCTCTCCGCCTGCGCGGGCAGCGCGAACGGGCGCGACGACGCGAATTAGATAGTCGCCGCCGTTCATCGGTTCGATGTTCACGTACGGCCGCCCCTGCCGTATTTGCCAGAGAATGTCGGTCGGTAAGAAAGTGGGAAGGATGCCGTTCTTGTCTCCGAGCATTTGCTCGCCGATGGGTCGTTCGACGCTGGTGGCGATAATACGATTGCTGCCGCCTAACAGCGTAAGTTCGCGCACGCCGTTTCGGCGCCGCAATTCGCTCAGCGTTTGCAACGCGCTTACGTTGGATTCGTCCGCGAGTTCGTCCGCCATCGTCAACGTGCGCTGCAAATTCTCGCGCATGCGTAAATCGAGCGCGGCGCGCGACAAGCTCAAAGCGTCGCTCAAGCCTTGGCGTACTTCGACGTAGAACCAGCTGTCGATTCCGCGGTTGATGAATTGCACCGAAAAATAGAACAGCACCAGAATCGGCGTGATGGCGAGAAAGCCGAACATCCACACCATGCGAGCTTCGAGCCGCGAACCGATTTCGCGCTGGCGCCAGCTGCGTATCAATCGCGTGACTCGACCCCCTATCAGCGCCACGAGCGTAAGCAGGCCGACTGCGTTGATGAGCAGTATCCAGCCGTGCAGCGCCGAAAAGCGGTCCGAATTCTGTACGGACTGAGCCATCAATAACACGGATGCCAGCCAGAGCGACGCGCCGCTCACGACCAACATCACCGCTAAAACGCGCCGCAGCCGCAGTGTTCTCGCGGCTCGCTCGGGCGAAAGCGTGGAATTCAACGCAGGAGCGACCATGTGTACCACACGCTGCGCTGCCGCCAATCGTCGGTCCAAAACAGCACCCAGCGCAGCGCCTCGGGAAGCGTCCGCACATCGAGCGTTGCACGCAAACTAAATTCGTATTCTTCACCCGCTTCGATCAGCGAAGTATCGAGCACCGGCAAGCCGCGAACGGTATTGAGCGAATCCAGTGCTCCCTCCAACGTGGCGAACGAAATCTGATCGCCGCTGTTGAGATTGCGGACCACGAAGCGACCGCTCAACGCGTGAAAGCCGAGTTCATATTGCTGGCGAAGCGTCGCAACCGTGTCGTCGAACCAGAAACGGCGCGCGCGATGGATCGCCAGATCGATATCGAGGGTTAGTAAGACGCCGTCGCGTATCGCTTGGCGCGCGCGTTCAGGAAGCGAGAAAGCGAGTTCGGCCGTCAACGAATAAATGTTTTCGACGGGCTCAACGTAGGCGGAGCGAATGTCCAAGGAGGCTTCGGCTGCGTACCCAGCGGGGCTCAGCGCGAGGCATAGGGCGATACACGGTATCGCAAGCCTACCGGCAACGAACAATGGGCGAAGTAGGGAGCACGACATGAAGATTGAAGGCAATGAGCCGCTCGCGATCGCTAAATTTCGGTCCTTAATTCCTAAACGCCTCCGGCAAGACGCGACCCACTCGTCGCTCGCCCCGCGGTTGCGTTGCGCTGAGCCCGTATTTCAGCGCTTACCCAAGCAAGCATAATAGAACCCGTCCATTTGAGCTTCACCTGCGCCAATCGAAAGTCCGGGTCGAGTGGCGGAAATCGACGTTTCAGGCGGCGGAACCTGTAGATCCAAGTAGGCCGCTGCCGTCAAATCGACGGCGTCCGGTTGCTCAGCGAGGAACGCCGAGACGATATCGCTCGTTTCAGCGCGCAAAGCGGAGCAGCTTGCGTACAAAAGGCGGCCATTTGGAGCGAGTAGCGGCCAGATGCGCCGCAGCATCGGCGCTTGTCGGTGCGCCAGATCGGCAATGTCGTCGGGCCGGCGTAGAAGCTTAATGTCGGGATGTCGACGAATTACGCCGGTGGCTGAACAGGGAACGTCCAATAAGATCCGATCGAAACGCTGTTTATCCCACCATGCGTCCGGATCCGACGCGTCGCCCGCCTGCACCGCTGCCGAAAGCCCCAACCGGTCGAGATTCTCGCGCACTTTGCGCAAACGGTCAGCGGCGATATCGAGTGCCGTCATCGCGCCAATGTCAGGATAGATTTCCAGTAGATGGCAGGTCTTCCCGCCGGGTGCAGCGCATGCATCCAGCACTCGGTCGCCGGGCTTAGGAGCCAATAGGCGGGCCGCAAGCTGAGCAGCCGCGTCTTGAACGGAGACTTCACCTGCCTCGAACCCCGGCAGCGTGCGCACGTCGACGGGAACTTGAAGCCGCAATGCTTCCGGCGCATAGGCGCTCCGCTCCGCGTCCTGACCGACGGCGCGCAGCTTAAGCAGATAGTCTTCGACCGTTGACTTGCGCGTATTCACGCGCAGCCACATAGGCGGATGCGCGTTGTTCGCCTCGAGAATGCTCGATGAGCGTTCCGGCCAGTCCTTCTTTAGTGCGTCCGCTAGCCAAACCGGGTGCGCGGTGCGGGTTGCAACGTCGGCATTCAAATGAGCATTCAATTCCAGCATTTCCCGCTGACAGCGGCGTAACACGGCATTGATAAGACCGGCCGCGCGCGATTGCCGCAACGTTCGCGTCGCTTCCACGGTTTCCGCGACTGCCGCATGGGACGCGATGTCCGTGTGCAAGAGCTGAAATAGGCCCACCAAGAGCAAGGCGCGAAGTTCCGGATCAAGCTCCTTTTGCGGTTGCACCAGCAACCGATCGAGCGCCGGTTCCAACCGCAGCTGCCAGCGGATCGTTCCGTAGACGAGACTGCGCAATAAGCCGCGCTCCTGCGGCGAACCGGCGGTATGCAAAAGCAATGCATCCAACGACTTTCCGTTTCGATTGACGTCACAAACGATGCGGGCCGCGAATGCGCGTATATCAGCTGGTGTAGTCATGAAGAACCGAACCGTTCGCCGAGCAGAGACTGCGAACGAATGAACTCGCTTGCCGACATCGACTTGCGGCCGGCAAGCTGCACTTCCTCGATGCGCACTACGCCGTGGCCGGTTGCGACCGCGATACCGTCGTTGTTTGCTTCGATGACGCTGCCGGGCGCTGCGGTTGAGATGGACCCAAGCGGCACGGCTCGCCAGATTCGCAATTGTTGATCGCGCCACCGCGTCTCCGCGACCGGCCACGGATTGAACGCACGCACTTGACGGTCGATATCGACGGCGGATTGGCACCAGTCGATGCGAGCTTCTTCCTTGCGAATTTTTTGCGCGTACGTCGCGCCGTCTGAGGGTTGAGGATGGGGCACGCACGCGCCACCCGCATACTTAATCAGCGTATCGCAGAGTGATCGAGCGCCGAGATTCGCGAGCCGGTCGTGCAAACCGGCGGCATTCTCGCGAGCATCGACGGCGATCGGATGCAGGCTCAAGACGGGACCCGTGTCTAAACCGGCATCCATCCGCATGATGCTGATCCCGGTTTCCCGATCGCCCGCGAGGAGTGCGCGCTGAATCGGTGCGGCGCCGCGCCAGCGTGGCAGCAACGAACCGTGAATGTTGATGCAGCCTAAGCGCGGCACATCGAGAATCGCCTGCGGCAAGATGAGCCCGTACGCGACGACGATCATCGCGTCCGGCGCGAAACCTGCCAAGCGCTTTGCCGCATCGGGGTCGCGCAGCGTACGCGGCTGTTCGACGTGTAGGCCATTTTTTAACGCGCACGCTTTTACTGCACTCGTCCGCAGTTGCTGCCCGCGCCCGGCCGGACGATCCGGCTGGGTATAGACGGCCGCGATCCGATGCCCCGCGGCAAGCAACGCTTCAAGCGCCGGCACGGCAAATTCCGGCGTGCCGCCGAACACGAGGTTTAACGCTGTCATCGAGAACCCGCTGCCAATTCGCTAGATCGCCGGCACTTTGCGTCTGCTGTTCGATGCGGCGGTCGGGCGTTCCTTGCGCTCCTTGTCGAGTTTGCTGCGGATTCGCGTACGTTTGAGTTCGGATAAGTAGTCGACAAACAGTTTTCCTTCGAGATGATCCATTTCATGTTGAATGCAGACGGCAAGCAACTCGTCGGCTTCCATTTCGAAGGATATGCCGTGGCGATCCAACGCTCGCACGGTAATGCTCTTCGAACGTCGCACTTTTTCGAAGATGCCGGGAACGGAGAGACAGCCCTCTTCGGTTTCTTCGTCACCGGAACGTTGGATGATTTCAGGATTGATAAAGACCAGCGGCTGCGATCGATCTTCGCTGATATCGATCACCAATAGACGTTGATGAACGTCGACTTGGCTTGCCGCCAAGCCAATGCCCGGCGCGGCATACATGGTTTCGAACATGTCGTCGATGAGACGACGCATTGCATCGTCTACGACCGCGACAGGCTTGGCCTTGGTGCGCAATCTCGGATCGGGAAATTCCAGTATGTGGAGAATAGCCATGATGCTCACGCTCTCCGCCGCGGAACCGCCGTTGCCGGAATGAGACTTTCGTCTCGCTGCAGCGGCCGAACTCGTGCATTCCGTGCGGAAATGCTGCTAAAGTTAGGTCATCGTTGAACTTAATGTCGGCCTTACGGTGTTGATCGCAGCCTTTCTTGATGCTGCCGAAGCCAACCGCCGTTGTCCTGCCGATATCAGGTAACGATACTGGGTGATGATACTCGATTCGATGGTTAACTCGGGCCACGCTTGCCACCTCCTCAACACCATTCTTCAACATGACAGTCCGGCATACGGCTCATCTATATGAACTCAAGACGGAGCGTGCAGAGCGCATGAAAACGGCGACCACCCCCCTACACAATGTTCGTTCCAAGGTCCAAGCCTGGGCGGTTCTTATTGCGGCTTCGCTGACTACCGTCGGGGTTGGCATGGTGACCCTGGCACAGGCGCAACAAGCCGAAGAGTCGCGAACCACCGCAGTGGGAAATGGAAGCGGCATTCCCCTGGCAGCCGATGCCCCGGATCGGTATACCGTGAAGCGGGGCGACACCCTTTGGGATATCTCCAAAGTATTTCTACGCGATCCCTGGTTCTGGCCGGAAATTTGGTACGTCAATCCGCAAGTAAAGAACCCGCACCTAATTTATCCCGGCGACGTGCTGGTGTTGGTGAAAGGTGGCGCCCAACCCCAAGTGACGATTGCCGAACGCGGACCCGAAGGTACGGCAGCCGAAGAGGTATCAACCGCCGCTGAACCGTCGGCAGCCCCTTCGACGGAACATGGCGGCCCGACTACCAAACTTAAGCCCCGAATCCGGAATACGTCGATCACCGCAGCGGTGACGACGATTCCGTATGACGTCATTTCTGCATTTTTAGGGCGCCCGACGCTCATCAGCGCGAAAGAATTGAAGAGCGGGCCGTACGTGGTGGCTCTGCGCGAACAGCACATCATTGGCGGTTCCGGCGCCGACGTATATGCGCGTGGGGTTAAGGACGCGCCCGAAGACACCCGCTTCAACATCATGCACGTGGAAGATCCCTTACGCGATCCCGAGACTAACAAAGTGCTTGGTTATCGCGGCGTCTACGCAGGCACCGGTGCGGTGACCGCTTCTGGAGATCCTGCCAAGCTGCAGATCAAGGAAGTCGAACGCGAAATTTTGCGCGGCGACAAGCTTTTCCCGGAACATGTTTCCATCGAACTCGATTTCCTGCCTCGCGCTCCGACAAGCGATGTAAAAGGTTCGATCATGGCGGTAAGCGGAGTAACGATCGCCGGCGCCCATCAGGTGGTCGCCATCAATCGCGGCGGCAAACACGGTCTCGAATCCGGCCACGTGCTCGCCATTCTGCAGAGGGGCGAGAAAGTGGTGGATCGATACTCAGGGGGAAGCACGACGGGCAACGGGTTCATCGGCGAATTCGGCAAGAAGGTTAAGCTTCCGGACGAACGCGTCGGCTTGGCAATGGTTTTCAAGACCTATGAAAACATGAGCTATGCATTGATCATGGAAGCCACTCACCCCGTGCGTACCGGCGATATCGTCGACACGCCCTGAAACGTCTGGGTACCTTTAGTTAGAAGTCGCGACACGTAAACCCGACATCACCAATTTAAAGAGAACTATCGCTCATGGACGAGCTGCAACCCTGGTTAATTCTGTCGCGCGCTCACGGCATTCATGCCGGCGTTTTGAGCTCCTCGTTGCGTTCCTTCGAATCGGTGGAAGCGCTCATTTCTGCGCCCTTGCCCGCCTTGTTGGGCGCTGGGCTGAGCGAGCGAGCCGCCGCATCGATCGTTAGACCCGATTGGAAACAAATCGAACAGGACCGAGCGTGGCTCGCGCTGCCCGGCAATCGGTTCATCTCGTGTCGGTCGGAGTCGTACCCGCTGCTGCTCGGACAAATTGCCGACGCGCCCGTCGGCTTGTTCGTTCGCGGCAATGCTGCGGCATTGTCGCTGCCACAACTTGCCATCGTCGGATCGCGAAATCCGACGAGCAGCGGGCGCGAAACGGCGCAGGCATTCGGTGCGCATCTCGCCCGGTGCGGTCTCGCCGTCACGAGCGGTTTGGCCGTGGGCATCGACGCTGCCGGTCATCTAGGCGCCTTGAGTGCCGGGGGCATCACGGTTGCCGTGTGTGCGACCGGCCTGGATAGCGTTTATCCACCTACGCATGCCGCATTGGCGGAATCGATTGCAGAACACGGAGCGCTCGTGTCGGAGTTGCCGCCGAAGACCAAAGCGCATAGGTTTCACTTTCCCCGCCGCAATCGAATCATCAGCGCATTGTCGCTCGGCACGCTGGTCGTCGAAGCGGCGGTCCGGAGCGGTTCGCTGATCACCGCAAAGTGCGCGGCGGAACAAGGCCGCGAGGTGTTCGCGATACCCGGTTCGATTCACAATCCGATGGCGCGCGGTTGCCACCAATTGCTGCGTCAAGGGGCTAAATTGGTGGAATCGGTGGACGATATTCTCACGGAATTGGGCCCCCTCGCGGCAGCGGCGGAGCGTGGAATGGCGCCACCGCCGGTTGCGAACGGCATGAAAAAATCCGCGAGCGTGTTGGACAAGGAGTACAAAATGCTGTTAGATGCGCTCGGCTTCGATCCGGCGAGCATCGACCAGCTAGTCGATCGCAGTGGGTTGAAACCCGAAGCAGTGGCGTCGATGTTGTTGATTCTGGAACTGGAGGGTCGCATAGAATCCATGCCTGGAGCGCTGTATGTCCGCATCGCGGAATGAGTTCAGGCAATCCCCAATCTTCGTACGCGACTCGATGTTGCATGCTTGAATGGTCGTGAGTGGCTGAAAGTCGCGACCGGAACTCTTCGACAAAGACTTTAAAACTCGGGTGATAGATATCAATGAAAGAAAGCGTGCTCGATGTGCTCAAGTTCTTGTTCGAGACCACCTTCGACCCCGATTGTCATTTGCCGATTTCGTCCATCCCCGATCGCGATGCCCTGAAAACCGAGCTTGAAACGGCCGGGTTCACCTCGACGCAAGTCGACGATACCTTGCGCTGGCTCGACGGCTTGGCGACGGACAACGATCGCCCGATCGCCGTGCCGGCGTCGCGTGCGGTGCGAGTGTTCGACGAACGCGAGTGCGCGCGGCTCGATGCCGATTGCCGAGGTTACATTTTATTTCTGGAAAACGCCGGGATACTCGATGCAACCCGTCGCGAACTGGTGCTCGATCGCCTGCTTGCCTTGGATAGCGACACAGTGGAACTCGAACAAGTCAAATGGATCGTATTGCTCGTGTTATTCAGCCAGCCGGAGCAAGAATTGTCGGTGCTGCGCATGGAAGGTCTCTTGTTCGAACAACCCGTGCACGACGTCCACTAAGTAACGATCTCAATGAGTAAAAATCTTGTCATCGTCGAATCGCCAGGCAAGGTGAAGTCGATCAAGAAATATCTCGGCAAGGACTTCGAGGTGCTGGCGTCCTACGGACACGTCCGCGATTTGGTGCCGAAGGAAGGCGCCGTCGATCCGTCCCGCCACTTCGCGATGCGGTATCAGATCATCGAGAAGAACGAAAAGCATGTGCAGGCGATTGCCCGCGCGCTCAAAAAGGCGTCGGCGCTATACCTCGCGACCGACCCCGACCGCGAAGGCGAAGCCATTTCCTGGCACCTGGCCGAATTGTTGAAAGAACAAAATGCGCTGGAAGACAAGGACGTGCACCGCGTGGTGTTCTACGAAATTACCCGCAACGCGATCAAGGAAGCCATCGAACATCCGCGAGGCGTTTCGCAGGATTTGGTGAACGCACAGCAGGCGCGCCGCGCCCTCGACTATCTTGTAGGTTTCAATCTCTCGCCGCTCCTGTGGAAGAAGGCCGGATTGCCGGGCGCCTCGGCGGGCCGCGTGCAAAGCCCTGCACTGCGCATGATTTGCGAGCGCGAGGAGGAAATCTCGAAATTCATCCCGCGCGAATATTGGACCATCGACGTCGACGCGGAAAAGAGCAAGCAGGTATTTCCCGCCCGGCTGCTGGAACTCGAAGGAACCAAAGTCGAGCAATTCACCATTGTCGACGAAGCTCAAGCGAGCGCGGCTCGGCAAACCATCGAGCAGGCCGCCAACGGCCTGCTTACAGTCGCCAATGTCGACCGCAAACAACGCAAGCGCAATCCGTCACCGCCGTTTACGACCTCAACGCTGCAGCAGGAGTCGGCACGCAAACTCGGTTTCGGCGCACAGCGCACGATGCGGCTGGCGCAACAACTTTACGAAGGTGTCGATTTCGGCGAAGGCGCCGTGGGTCTCATTACGTACATGCGCACCGATTCCGTCAATTTGGCCGCCGAGGCCGTGACGGAAATGCGCCAGGTGATCGCGAATCTCTACGGGCAAGAAGGACTCACGGACGAGCCGCGCGTTTACAAAACAAAATCGAAGAACGCCCAAGAAGCGCATGAAGCGGTACGGCCTACGTCGGCTGCGGTAACGCCCGATAAGCTCGAAGGCAAGATCGATCCGGATCAATACAAGTTGTATTCGCTCATTTGGAAACGCGCGGTGGCCAGTCAAATGGCGCCGGCAGTCTACGACACGGTGGCCGTCGATCTGGTCACCGGCGCCGACGTCGCGAAGCGAACCGCGGTATTTCGCGCGACCGGTTCGACGCTGGTGAAGCCGGGATACATGGCCGTCTACATCGAAGGCCAAGACGACAGCGTGGATGAAGATGGCGATCGCGTATTGCCGCCGCTCGATACCGGCGATCGCGTCAACCTCGCGGACATCCGCACCGCCCAGCACTTTACCGAACCGCCGCCGCGTTATTCCGAAGCGAGCCTCGTGAAAGCGCTGGAAGAATTCGGCATCGGCCGCCCTTCGACGTACGCGAGCATCATTCAAACGCTGCTCGGCAAGAAGTATGCGGAGCTGATCAACAAGCGTTTCATTCCCACCGATCTCGGCAAGATCATTAATAAATTCCTGACGCGGAATTTCGAACACTACGTCGACTACGGCTTTACGGCCAAGATGGAAGACGATCTCGACGAAATCGCCGACGGCAAAGAAAAATGGGTGCCGGTGCTAGAGCGCTTTTGGAAGGATTTCAAAAAGCAAGTGTCGCTCGTCGATGAGTCGGTGACACGTCAGGACGTGGCCGAAGCGCGCGAAGTAGGCAACGATCCCGTCACCGGAAAGCCGATCAGCGTGCGCTACGGGAAATACGGTCCGTTCGTGCAAATGGGCACCAAGGACGACGCCGACAAACCCAAGTTTGCAAGCCTGCGCCCGCACCAAAAAATGGATCAGATCACGCTGGCCGACGCACTGGAACTCTTCAAGCTCCCGCGCAGCATCGGCAAGTACGCCGACGGCCACGATATCCGAGTTGCCATCGGACGTTTCGGTCCGTACGTGCAGTACGGCGCGAAGAAATTCGTCTCGATTAAAACCGACGATCCCTATGAACTGGAACTGCCGCGTGCGCTGGAGCTCATCAAGGAAAGAGAAGAGTTCGAAGCGAATCGCACCATTCTGGATTTTCCCGACGCCGGCATTCAAGTGTTGAACGGCCGCTATGGACCGTACATCACCGATAAGAAGAAGAACGCAAAAATCCCCAAGGATCGCCAGCCGAATACGTTAACGCTCGACGAATGCCGCGAACTCTTGGCGGCGGCGCCGGAGCGCGGACGGCGATTCGGCGCGAAGAAAACGTCCCCTGGAAAGGCGCCCGCGGAAGAAAAATCCACATCACCACCGCCCGCGAAAGAAGCGACGAAAGCGAAAGCCGTAAAGGCGGCGCCCGCAAAAAACGTGAAAGTCGCTGCCAAGGCGAAAACACCGGCTAAGAAAGCCGTAGCGAAGAAATCGGGGAAGAAATCATGAAGCGGGACAGGAGACGTGAGACGCGGTATGCGAAAGCATCTCGTAGCCATCGCATCTCTCGTCCTGTGTTTCGTGCCTCTGCTCGCTAATTTTCGCCATGGGCGCTGCTCCCTCCTCTGCTTCCGTCATCGCTTATCTTCGCGAATTGCATAATCGCATTACCGATGCGATCGAAGCGGCCGACGGCAAAGCCACATTTCAACGCGATGCGTGGACGCGGCCCGGAGGCGGCGGCGGCGAAAGCCGCGTCATGAAGAACGGCGCCCTCTTCGAACAAGCAGGTGTCGGTTTCTCGCACGTGATGGGTGATCAATTGCCGCCGTCGGCAACCGCGCAGCGGCCGGAAATAGCCGGTGCAAGTTGGGAGGCCACGGGCCTCTCGCTGGTATTTCATCCGCACAATCCCTATCTGCCGACGACCCACGCGAACGTGCGATTTTTCATTGCCAGCAAACCCGGCATGCAAAGCGTCTGGTGGTTCGGCGGCGGGTTCGATCTCACTCCTTATTACCCGTTCGATGCAGACGTGCTGCATTGGCATCGCACAGCGCAGGATGCTTGTGCGCCCTTCGGTGCCGATGTCTACCCCCGCTACAAGGAGTGGTGCGATAAGTATTTTTATCTCAAGCATCGAAACGAAACGCGCGGCGTCGGCGGATTGTTCTTCGACGACTTGCACGAAGGGGATTTCGATCGCTGCTTCGCCTTTCAGCGCAGCGTGGGCGATAAATTTCTCGAAGCGTATTTACCGATCGTCGAGCGCCGTAAAGCAATGACATACGGCGATCGCGAGCGGCAATTCCAGCTTTATCGGCGCGGGCGCTACGTCGAATTCAATCTGGTCTACGACCGAGGAACGTTGTTCGGTCTGCAGTCGGGCGGCCGGACTGAATCAATTCTCATGTCGCTGCCGCCGTTGGTCCGGTTCGAATACGACTGGCAACCCGAACCGGGTTCGCAGGAAGACAATCTTTACAAGCACTATCTGCGGCCGCGCGACTGGTTGAGTGAGTTGCGCTAGCGTTGCAATGAGCATTGCCGTTTTCTCGATCCTGCCGTGAATTATCGACACGTCTTTCACGCTGGAAATTTTGCCGACGTGCATAAGCACGTCGTATTTCTGCTGCTGCTTGAACACTTGCACAAAAAACCGTCGTCGTTTTTCGTCCTCGATACCCATGCGGGACGCGGCAGCTACGATTTGGAATCCGCCGATGCGCAGCGCGGCAACGAGTGGCGCCAAGGCGTCGGCCTCCTTACCCCAGCAACGATTTCCCAATTGTTACAGCGCTACCTTGCCGTATCCACGCCTAACCCAAAAGCGTATTCGGGGTCGCCGCTCATCGCCGCCGCGATGTTACGTGACAACGATCGCGCGGTATTCGTCGAACGGCATCCCGAAGAAGCAAACGCATTGCGGCGTGCGCTAGGCAAGCGGAAACTCGTTTCCGTCTTGGAAGACGACGGCTACGCCGCGCTCAAGGCGCAGCTGCCGCCGAAGGAAAATCGCGGCTTGGTGTTGATCGACCCGCCTTACGAAAACGATACGGAATTCTCGGACATGGCCCGCGCGCTGCAACTAGCGCATTCGCGCTGGCCGAACGGAATTTACTGCCTTTGGTATCCCATCAAGCCCGGCACTCAGGAGCGGCGCCTGCACCGAACGCTCGTACAGAGCGGAATCAAGAAGATTCTCCTCACCGCTCTCTGCATTCGTCCGGCCGATTCGCCGCTCGGTCTTAACGGTTCGGGCTTGCTCATCGTCAATCCACCGTGGCAGCTCGACGAACAACTGCGATCGATCATGCCGGAGTTGCACCGACTCCTGTCCGTCGATGGACTGGGTGGTGCGCAGATCGAGTGGTTGGTGGGAGAGTGACGCTCACGACTCCCTCTCCCGCAAACGAGAGAGGGGCGCTCAGCTCTTTTTCTTCGCCAGCGCCTTGCACTCCCGATAGCGAAAACAATCGGTGCGATGATCGTTCACCATGCCGGTCGCTTGCATGTGTGCATAGATAATGGTGCTGCCGACAAACTTGAAGCCGCGCTTCTTGAGATCCTTGCTAAGCGCATCGGATTCCTTGCTCGTTGCCGGAACGCCTTCGTGAGTCTTTAGTTTGTTGTCGAGCGGCTTGCTGCCGACAAAACTCCACATATAGCGGGCGAAACCAAGTTCCTCTTGGACTTTCAAGAAAGCCTTCGCGTTCTCTATCGCCCCCGCGATCTTCAAGCGATTTCGCACGATGCCTGGATTGCCGAGAAGCCGCGCCACTTCGCGCTTGCCGAAGCGAGCGATCTTTTCCGGATCGAAATCCGCGAAGGCTTCTCGATAACCTTCCCGTTTATTGAGAATGGTGGACCAAGAAAGCCCGGCTTGTGCGCCCTCCAGAATTAGAAACTCGAACTGCGTTCGGTCGTCGTACGCCGGCACGCCCCATTCGGTATCGTGATAGCGAATGTACAAGTCGTTTCCGGAAACACACCAGGGACAACGAGTGCGGCTATTGTTCGACATATGAAGCTTACAAAACTAAGTGAATGCTCTAGTCCTAACTCGGAGCATACCTGAGACCTGGCGGCGGTCCATTTGCAAAGCTTTGCGTTTTCCTGTTTGCGGTGCGAGTAAACTTCCCCACTCGTGAATTGACGACGAGGCCTATAGATTCGTGCAGCACATAGGAATTGAAGTGGGCGATCTATTGCGGCCGCAACGCGCCGGAATGGCGCGCTATACGCACTGTCTGGTGGAAGGACTGAAAGCGCAAGCGCATCCGGCGCAATTTTACGGCTGGGCGCCGTGGCGCCGCTTGCTGGGCAAACTCATCAACCCGGCCGATATCAAAGTGCGCTTCTTCGGAAAAACGCCGCCGCAAGTTCGACCGGACCTCTTTCATGCAACCGCGTGCGTATTTCCCGACTGGAAGTCGCCGGTCGAGATCGCCACCGTTCACGATCTGTATGCGCTTCCTGCGGCCATCAAAAAAACAAGACCGGAAATCGCAGGACGTGTCGAATATATAGAGCGAGCCGATCGAATCATTTGCGTCAGCCAGTTCACGCGCAATCACCTGCACGAAGTGCTCGAACTCTCGCCAAGCCGCACGACGGCCATTCCACTCGCGGCGGCCGCCAATTTCGTTCCGGCAACGTTCGAAACCATGCACAAGATTCGGAAAAAATTTCGGTTGCCGCAGGAATTTTTCTTGTTCGTCGGCCGCGACCGGCCGAACAAGAATTTACAGCGCTTGGTCATGGCTTATGCGCAGGGCGGATTCAAGATTCCGCTGTATATCGCCGGACGTCATGATGCCGGGAGCAAAGAGCGCTTAACCGCACTCGCGAGAGAGCGTCACTCAAAGGGCTCGCTCTTGTGGCTGGACAAGGTTTCGGATGCGGAACTGCCGGTGCTGTTGTCATGCGCCAGCGCGCTATGCATGCCCTCGACTTTCGAGGGATTTGGCTTGCCCGTCATCGAAGCCATGGCCTGCGGCACGCCGGTCCTGACGAGTGCGGGATGCGCGACCGAGGAGGCCGCCGGCGGTCATGCGACGCTTATCGAACCCAATTCCGTCGATTCGATTGCGGCAGGACTTTCGTCAGTGCTTGCGACCTCGGAACCGCAACGCGCCGCGGCGCGGTCTTACGCGACTCGTCGGACGTGGTCGGATGTCGCCGCGGAAACCTTTCAAGTGTATGTCGATGCGGCGCGTGAGAAGGATTTCTCATCAGCAAACGCAACGGTTAATTAGAAGATGAAGAAGTCTCAGAATAGGCGTCATCCCGGCGTATCAGAAACTGCTCCTGCGTTTCTGGCATGACCTCCATCCCTGGAGGCCTCAGGCCGGGGTCTATGTAAACTCTAAGTTTCCGATGGATCCCGGCCTGCGCCGGGATGGCCTGCTCCGCAGGTCACTTGCTGGGATTGACGAGAAACTTCTCGCCGGTGCCGAGTTTCCCATAAGCATTGATCGCATCAAGCTGCAGTGCTTCGGCCAGCGATACTTCTTTCGTGTAGTGGCTGGCAAAGGTGGTTTTCAATTCCGCGACAACGCGCTCGCGCATTTTTTGGGCTGCAGCCGCACCGATCTTGTCCAGAAACGGCGTGACCAGAAAACCGCCGACACTCCATGCAAATCCGATGTTCCGCAGGAGTTCCGTGGGTCCGCGATCGAGCATTCCATAGATATAGATTTGCTTGAACGTCGAGGAACCGTAGCGGTTATATTCGGTCATTTTCGAGGCCGCAACCGCTTCCATGCAGGAAAGAATTTGGCTGGCGAGCTTGCCGCCGCCGATAGCATCGAACGCAAGCGTCGCGCCCGTTTCCGCTAGTGCTTTGGTGAGATCGTCGAGGAAGGTGGGCAAACTCGAATTGCAAACATATTTGGCTCCGAGTTTGCGCAGCATCGCTTCGTGTTCGGGTTTGCGAACGATATTGATGAGATCAATGCCGTCTTGCAAACAAATGCGGAGGAGCATGAGTCCCAAATTGGAAGCGCCGACGGTATGAACCAGCGCCTTATGGTTTTCGCGGCGCATGGCCTCGACCATGCAGAGCGCTGTGAGTGGATTGATGAAACACGATGCGCCTTCGCTTGGCTTCGTGCCTTCCGGAAGAACCAGACATTGAGCGGCTTGAATGGTGCGGAAGCGCGCGTACATGGCTCCACCCCACATCGCTACTGTCTTGCCGAGCAGCGCCTGTGCTTCCTTGGAAGTGCCCGCTTTGACCACGATACCGGAGCCTTCATTGCCCACCGGCATGGACTTATCGACGCGAGCGGCCATGCCTCGCATCATTTTTTCCGGAACTTTCGCCGTCACCACCGGCCGATCCTTGGTCCCCGATTGCACCGCCGTGCTCATGTCGGCCAGGCCGAATAGCAAACCTAAGTCCGAGGGATTGATGGGCGATGCTTCCATCCGTACGACGACTTCATCGGCTTTCGGTTCGCCGAGCGGAATCTCTTGAAGCGAAATTTCAAGTTCGCCGGTTTTCTTGATGAGCGAGTGAAGTTGTACGTTCATGAGCATTCCCCGTCGATGATGAAAGCCAAGTATAGCTTGCATCGCTCCTGCTTGGTCGCGGAGACTTCGCTGAAATGAACCCTTCAATGCCAAGCGTGACAGCCGAACCCACTCCGCTATTGACGACCGACGTTTGCGAAACCATGCGCGTCGCCTTGCTGAAAGGCACAACCCAACTTCAATGCTCGCTGGATCTCGACCGTTCGCGAACCGCCGTTGAATTGGGGCCTACGGAGTGGCGATGGAATTCGCATAGCTTCCCGTATTTGGAGAACGGTAAAGCACGGACGATTTACCACTGGGCTGCAGGCCAGTTCGAGCCGATTGCGCGTTTCTCGACGTCTCTAATCAAGCTGATTCCGACGGAGTGGGGAGCGCCGACTTTCGAAATCGACGGGATCAAAATGCTGCCGACGGCGAAAGTGTCGCCGTATGAGGATGCTCGCGTGAAAGTGGCGCTTATCCAGCCTCGAGGCAAAACGATTTTAGACACGTGCGGAGGACTCGGCTATTTCGCTGCCTGGTGTATTGCCGGACAGGCGGCACGCGTGCTGTCCTTCGAAAAAAACCCTGACGTTATTTGGCTCCGCTCGCTCAATCCATGGTCGCCGCGCGCTGAAGGCGCGCTGTCGCTTCGACAAGGCAACATCGTTGAGGAAATCGCCCAGCTCGATGACGCATCCATGGATGCAGCGCTTCACGATCCGCCGCGCTTCGGCATTGCCGGCGAGCTTTACTCCCAAGCGTTCTACGATCAATTGGCGCGCGTGCTAAAACGCGGCGGCAAACTATTTCACTACACAGGAACGCCGAACAAATTAACGACAGGACGCGACGTACCGAACGAAGTGGCCACCCGATTGAAGCGAGCGGGATTTGCGACCGAACTTCGGGGGGATGGCGTGTTGGCGGTGAAACGTCTTTCTTGATCCTTGCGAGACACGGTCGCAAAATGCTTCCATTACAAACGGCTCTTCGTTGAGCTCGGCTAAAACAACATGGGTCGTGTGGTCTTTGCTTCCCAGGAAGGAGTGTTATGAAAACAGCCATTATTCTCGCCGCAATCACCTTTTTCGCAACGGCCTGCGACGAATCCGCCCCGCTTCGGCCGGAACTGAGTGCCGAACAAAGGGCGCTTAACGAACACATTGCGCTATGGCAGCGTTCCAATATTGCGAGCTATCAATACATTTATAGGCGGCTCTGTTTCTGCCCGCAGGAGCAGGACATTGTCGTCATTGTTGTGAGCGGCCAGGTATCCCAGGCATTTCGCTCGCCGGCGGGCACGTTTCTAACGGCGTCCGAGCTGGCGAATGTATTTACCGTCGAGGGGTTGTTCAATAAGGTCCAGGATGCCATCAATCAACGCGTCTCGAAGCTGACCGTCACCTACAATTCGCAGCTCGGTTTTCCCGAGTCTATCTCGATCGATCCGATTCAGAACCTTGCCGACGATGAGACGACCTATACCGCCCGGGGATTTCAGTAGGAACGCCACGCTCCGGATACTGTCGTTAGTCCCGCAACTCGTGTGTAAAGGACACGGATGCTTTAATCGTGTTCGCGACGCCCTCGATGAGGGTTGCATCGTTCGCGATGACAGCGATGCTGCCGTGCTCCATGGGCACCAGCATGCCGTGATACTGTTGCTCGTCGAAATGCTGGTTGCTGGTAACCGTTTCCTTCGCGAACAATAAAACCGTAACGGGACCCCGATCGGTTTGCACGACGAGGTGCGGTATCAAGTCACCGCGGAGAGGACAACTCTGCAAATACGAAACGTTTGCGATGGGATGCGTAAGGTGAAATCCTTTCGCGCGCAATGCACCGTCGAGCAATTCCGTCGCGACACGTGCCGTGCTTGCTCGCATTGCATCCGGTTCGTGAGCCATATGATGGATGACTTCGCTCGCTAAACTCGGCTCCGGGTAGCCAAGCATCCATAGCGCTCCGCCGATACCGACTACGAGCAATAGACTGGCCGCCATCGCATACCGGCGTATCGCTGGAGCGCGTCGAGTCCGCTTGTCTGCTTGCATGGAAATCTCGAGTGCCCGCTTAATCAATCCATCCAACCGCCGCATTTCCAGCGCGTATTTTTCGCAGGTAGGACACTGCCCACGGTGAGCGAGCGACTCCGGGCTCGCATGATTCGGATCGGCGCCGAGCGCGCGGCGAAATTCCAGGCAGTTCATAAATCTTCCTCGTCGCCGGCGCCGAGGCCCAGTTGCGAACGCAGGCGATGGCGGGCGCGGAACAGACGTGTAAGCACTGCGCCTTGGTTGATGTTCATGTGCGCCGCAATTTCCTCCGTCGAGTAACCCATAAGTACTTGCAAGACCAACGGCTCGCGATACTCGTCATCCAATTTCAAGATGGCCCGGCGCACGGTATGCACTTCGTCGTCGGGCCGATTTTCGTCGCTGGTCAGCATGTGCGATTCCGTGGCGACAAGATCGTCCAAATTGACGGTCTCGTGACGCTTGCGTTCAAAAAGCCTTGCATGTTCTCGGCGCGCGATCGTCAGCAACCAATGTTTGGCAGCGCGCTCGTCCTGCAAGCTGCCGAGTTTCGCCCAGGCCCTCAGCAGAGTTTCCTGGACCACTTCTTCGGCCACCTGACGGTCACGAGCCAACCACAACGCGAACCGATAAAGGTCGGTGCGCAAAGGTTCGATGACAGCGGCGAAAAAGCGCTTGTCTTGCTCGGTTCCGTGCACGGGGCGATTCATGTATAAAGACCGGAGACCTGTTCTTTCGATTACGCGCCCACTAGTGCCTACGGGCGTGTTTGGGGCCTTTAGGTTGTCGATTCGTTCACAAATTTTAAGCTAGAGGCGCGTTCGACGCTGGGTTTTTGCAGGCGGCCTCGATATAAATTGACCAATTGAAAATGACGATCAATACGGGCTTCGGCCGATTTCCCCATACGCGGATGCGCCGCAACCGACGAGACGAGTTCTCGCGTCGGTTGGTGCGCGAAGCAACCTTAAGCGCCGATAACTTGATTTATCCCATGTTCGTAATCGAGGGCGAGAACCGCACGGAACCGGTGTCATCCATGCCCGGCGTCGAACGAGTGACGATCGATAGACTCGTCAAAGAAGCCGAAGAATTGCAGCGCTTGAAAGTGCCGGCCATTGCCTTGTTTCCCGTGACGCCGCCGGAAGCGAAATCGCTCGACGGGCGCGAAGCGTACAGCTCGGAAGGGCTTGCTCAGCGCGCCGTACGCGCCGTCAAGATGGCGGTGCCCGAACTCGGTGTCATTACCGACGTCGCTCTCGATCCATTTACGACGCACGGACAAGACGGAATTCTCGACGGCTCGGGGTACGTCATTAACGACCTCACCGTCGATACGCTGACCAAGCAGGCGCTCTCGCACGCCGAAGCGGGCGCCGATGTGGTTGCGCCGAGCGACATGATGGACGGACGCATCGGCGCCATTCGCAAAGCATTGGAAGAAGCAGGCTATATCCACACGCGCATTCTCGCGTACTCCGCGAAATACGCATCGAGCTTCTACGGCCCCTTTCGCGATGCGGTGGGATCGGCCGGGAATCTCGGCAAGGGCAACAAATACACGTACCAAATGGATGTGGCGAATTCCGACGAAGCCCTGCGCGAGGTCGCCCTCGATTTGGAAGAAGGCGCCGACATGGTCATGGTGAAACCCGGCCTGCCCTACCTCGATATCGTACGTCGCGTGAAAGATCAATTCGGCGTCCCTACGTTCGTCTATCAAGTAAGCGGTGAATACGCGATGCTCATGGCGGCCGCACAAAACGGCTGGCTCAACGAACGCGCGGTCGCGCTCGAGTCGTTGCTCGCGATGCGGCGGGCGGGTGCCGATGCGATTCTCACGTATTTCGCGAAGAAAGCCGCGCGGTGGTTAGCGGAACAGAAATGACGACAAGCGAGCCGCAACACTTACGCATGAATACCCTCGCCTCTCCTCCCGATCGCTACGCCGTCATCGGTTACCCGGTGAAGCACAGCTTTTCGCCGTTCATTCACGGCATGTTCGCCAAACAGACGAGTCAGAATTTGGTTTATCGATTGCTTGAAATCGCCCCAGAGAAACTTCATGCCGACGTGACCGGCTTCTTCGCGGAAGGCGGCAAGGGGTTGAACGTGACGCTGCCGCACAAGCAAGCGATCGTGTCGCTCTGCAAGAGCCGCACTCCCCGCGCCGAATTGGCAGGAGCCGTGAATACGCTCCTTGTCCAAGAGGGACAGCTGCTCGGCGACAATACCGACGGCGTCGGGCTCATTGCGGATCTCACCAAGAATCTAAAACTTGAGCTGCGCGGCAAATTGATTCTGTTGGTCGGTGCAGGCGGCGCGGCGCGCGGCGTTCTAGGTCCGCTGTTGGAACAACAACCCGCCGCAATCCACATCGTGAATCGCACCGCCGATAAGGCAGAGGCTTTGGCCGATGAATTCAAAGACAAAGGCGAGCTCATCGGTGATGGGTTCGACGCCACTCAGGGAGAGGTCTACGACCTCATCATTAACGCGACGTCCGCCAGTTTGCAGGGCGTCGCGCCGCCGATAGCCGCTTCGACGGTGAAATCGAAAACCGTTTGTTACGACATGCTCTACGGCAACGAGGACACGCCGTTCACGCGATGGGCAAAACAACACGGCGCCGCCGCCGCGGAGCTGGGCTGGGGAATGCTGGTGGAACAAGCGGCCGAGGCATTCTTTCAATGGCGAGGCATACGACCGGATACCGAACCGGTGCTGAAAGCCGTGCGTTCACGCATGCCGCTCAACGATTTGCTCACTGCTTGAAACAGTTGGCGGGTTTTAACCCCCGTAACCGCCTAAGTTAAGCTGTCACCCCGGCGCACTGGGAACTGCTCCTGCGTTTCCAATACGTCGGAATGACGGAGGAGAAATAAATCACGCCTTCCCTAGATAGTTTTCCTTCACTTTGACGTAGTGATTCGCGGAGTGCTTGATCATTTCGATCTCGCCGTCTTTCAGATCGCGCACCCGCCGCGCGGGATTGCCCAGGTAAAGGCTTCTCGTCGTCAATTTGCTGCGCGGAGTAACAACACTGCCTGCGCCTACCAGCACGAATTCTTCGATGTGCACGTCGTCCAAGACAATCGAGCCCATGCCGATCAAGCAAAAATTGCCGATCCTGCAGGCATGCAACGTCACGGTGTGACCGACGGTAACGTCGTTGCCGACGACCAGCGGGAGCCCCTGCGGATATGCGGGATTGGAACTGGTGACGTGCAGGACACTCCCGTCTTGAATGCTGGTGCGAGCACCGACCGTAATCGTCTGAACGTCGCCGCGCAGCACCGCGGTCGGCCAGATGGAGGAATCGTCGCCCAATGTGACATTACCGATCACGACAGCGCTCGAATCGACGAATACGCGCGCGCCGAGCGTGGGTCGAGTGCCCAAGTACGCACGAAGATTTGAATTGCCCGTCATCTTTAAGATCTCTACTTATTTTCACTAAACCATTATCTCTTTAGCGTCCAAGAAGCACGCCGCCGTCCGCTATTTCCTTTCCTAGCTCGCGGATCGCGAATCGGCCTTGTCCGATCTCCAGCGACGTGACCGAAGCATGCCCCGGCCGAAACGAGATCACGCGATCATGCTCTTGCGCGGCCCCCACCGCCACGTTGATGGCAATGTAGTGCGTGAAGATGACGCAGTCGCGTTGCAACCCGCGCAACGTTTGCAGCAACGAGTTGCGCCACGAGAGAAAATCTGGCGAATTGGGAGGGGCGTTCTGCTGCAGCTCCGCCCACGTGCCCTGCATGGCCTCTTGCAGCCATTTCGTTTTCGCCTCCATCGATAGCGGGGGCGACGGAATTTCGGCAACCGGCGTCAGCACGTCCGCGTTCGCTTGCCAGCGGGCACACAAGGGCTCCGATGTTTCGCGGCAACGCTTTAGGGGACTCGTAAAAATCGGCAGCGGACCCTGATCGAACAACTCGCCGGCCACGGAGCGAGCTTGGCTTTTACCCAGCTCATCGAGGCCCGGGTCGGTTGCTTCGCCCCAGGTGGCGGCGGGCTTCGCATGCCGCACTAGATAGATCACTGTCATGGAGGAGCTCTGAAAATTATCCGGGAACGACGGTCGCATCGTAGGTTGCATCATACCTGGGCGACTACTTGGACGGCGATTACCTGGAGGGACGCAACCTTTTTCACGGATACCGCGTCTGTATTGAAAATTCCATGCGAGGTTCTCTATGCGGGTGCCTGTTCTGACAACGCTTGCCGTTATGGTGCTCTTGGCCGGAACGGCAGAAGCGGCCGAGAAAGTCATCGACAAAAAATTCGAGGCTTCCCTCGGTGGCACGCTGACTGTCGATACCGATCAGGGCACTCTCGTCGTCGTCGGCACGAAGTCCAACGAAGTCGTCATTCATGTTCTGCTGTCGGGCACCGAGGATCAATTGCGCGATTTCGATGTCGCGCTGGAATCCAACGGAAAAAGCGTCACGGTACGCGGCAGGCGGCGCGACGATTGGTGGTTGGATTTATCGTGGCTATTCGGCGGCGGTAAATTTCGCGCTCGATTCGAAATCCAAATGCCTACCGACTATCACCTCGAACTTCGCACGTCAGGCGGCCACATCGAAGCCAGCAGCATTAGCGGCAGCCTGCACGGACACACCTCCGGCGGTCATTTAACGTTGGCATCGCTCAGCGGCGACATCGACCTCAGCACGTCCGGCGGACACATCGACGCACGACGACTAACAGGCAATGCTCGACTGCGAACGTCGGGAGGAAGCATCACGATCGCGGATAGCAAGGTCGATCTCAACGCCCGTACTTCGGGTGGAGCAATCCGTTTGCAGGAAGTGCAAGGAAGGATCGACGCGCGAACCTCGGGCGGAAGCATCGAAGCGCATTTGCTTGGCCCCAATCGGGGAGTCACCTTGGGAACGTCCGGCGGCGGGATTCGTGTCGACGTTCCCAGCGATTTCAAAGCGGACTTGGATGCGTATACCTCGGGCGGCAGCGTGTACTGCGAACTCCCTTTAACGACACGCGGCGGAAACGACGGCCGCAAGCACAATTCACTGTATGGCGATCTTAACGGCGGCGGCGAGACGCTTAGCCTCCATACCTCGGGCGGCAGTATTCGAATTCGAGCGAGAGAGTGACGAACCGAGCGAATCTTTAATCGCCGATACCGGTTGCAGGAAAGCAGCGGAAGCTCACCACTCGCCCGTATTGGGCATCGATACCCAAGGTTCTTGCGGAGGCAACGCCGAACCCTTCTGCAGCAGTTCCACGGAGATTTTTTCCGGACTCCGCACGAACGCCATCCGTCCGTCACGCGGCGGCCGATTGATCGTCACGCCGTGTTCCTGCAAGCGGCTGCACATTGCATATATATCGTCCACTTCATACGCAAGATGCCCGAACGCACGCCCGATCTTGTAATCCTCTGCATCCCAGTTGTAAGTGAGTTCGACTTGCGCTTGCTCGTCGCCCGGCGCCGCTAGAAACACGAGCGTAAATCGCCCCTTCTCGTTTTCGTAACGCTTCAGCTCCTTCAAACCGAGCGCATCGCAGTAGAACTTGAGCGACGCGTTCAAGTCGGCGACGCGGACCATGGTGTGGAGGTATTTCATACAAGCCCCTAGCGGCTAGCTCCTAGCCGGAAATTAAGAAGCAAAGAACCAAGTATTGGCCAGAAAACTCTTCATTTCTGGCTAGAGGCTAGTAGCTAGTAGCTAGCGGCTTCCTCAAAACATCTCCGACGCCCCCACCGGTTTGATCTCTACTTTTTCGCGGGAAGGGATGTGATCGCCGGTGATCATCTCGTCGTAGGCTTGTCCGGGGCCGACCATGGGATACACGCCGGCATCCGGGTCGATGATGACTTCGAGGAAAGCAGGGCCTTTGAATTCGACGAACTCGCGCACGACGCGCGGTACGTCTTCGTTGCGATCCAAGCGAACCGCGTAAGGGAAACAGTCGGCCTGCGCGGTTTTGATGAAGTCCTTCTTGTGCAGCGACTTGTCGCTTGCCGACATGCGGCCTTTGAAAAACAGCTTCTGCCATTGACGCACCATGCCGTCGCCGAAGTTGTTCAACACGACGATTTTGACCGGAAGCCCATACGTGGTCACGGTTTCGAGTTCGCCTAAGTTCATGCGAATGCTCGCATCACCGTCGATGTCGATCACCAGCTGAGTCGGCTTGGCAAACTGCGCGCCGATGGCGGCGGGCAAACCAAAACCCATCGTCCCCATGCTGCCGGACGTCAGCCACAATCTCGGCTCTTTAAAATCAAAATACTGCGCCGCCCACATTTGATGTTGGCCGACGCCCGTGGCAATGATCGCCTCGCCTTTGGTGATGCGATTGATTTCTTCGATGATGCGATACGGCTGAATGAGCGCGCTGCCGCGGTCGTAGTTCATTGCATGCCGGCGTTTCAATTCATTGCAGTGACTAAGCCACGCGGAAACATCCAGCGACACGCGTGTCCGGCGGCCGTAAGCGGCCAGCGCTTTCAACGCGTCGGGCATCAACCCCACGTGGTTCCATTGAACGGCTTTGACCTTATTGATCTCCGAGGCATCGATGTCGATATGGGCTATCGATTTCGCGTTTCTCGCAAACTTGGGTGGATTGCCCGCGACGCGGTCGTCGAAGCGCGCACCCAGCGCCAGCAAAAAGTCGCAGTCCTCGACCGCATAATTGGCGAACGCCATGCCGTGCATGCCGAGCATGCCCATGGAGAGTTCATGCGTCGTGTCGTACGCGCCCAATCCCATGAGCGTGGTGACGCAGGGTATTTTAAATTCGTTCGCGAACTCGCGAACTTCCCGAGAGGCGCCGCCGTTCACCACGCCGCCGCCGGCGTAGATCAAGGGACGCTTGGCAGCCGACAATAACTTCCAAAAGGCGGCGCACTCGGCGTCGCTCAGTGCCGCGCGGCCCAGGCGATTCATGCGTTGACGGTAACCCGGGACCGGCAAGCGGCCCGTGCCGCGATAAGTGCCCCGCCAATTTTGCACGTCTTTCGGAATATCGATCACCACCGGGCCGGGTCGGCCGGTGCGGGCAATTTCGAACGCCGTGCGCACCGTGGCTTCGAGTTTATTGGCGTCGGTCACGAGAAATACGTGCTTGGCTACCGAGCCCATGATGCTGGCAACGGGGGCTTCTTGAAACGCATCGGAGCCGATTGCGCCGGTGGGCACTTGGCCGCAAATCACTACGATGGGAATCGAATCGGCCATGCAATCGCGAACCGGTGTCACGGTGTTAGTGGCGCCGGGGCCCGAGGTCACCATGCAAACGCCCACCTTGCCGCTGGCCCTTGCGTAGCCCGCGGCCATGAACCCCGCACCCTGCTCGTTGGCCGGCACGATGAGCGGCATGCGCTGGCGACCGCTGCGCTCGCTGGACTCGTTGTAGACGAAGATCGCGTCGTAGGTGGGAAGAATTGCGCCGCCGCTGTAGCCGAAAATAGTGTCGACGCCTTCGTCGGCCAATACCTGTACCACGATCTCCGCGCCGCTCATCTCACTACCGGCGAGGGGATGTTTGCTATCGGGCATGGCAACGGCGTGGCTGGCGTTCAATTTCGGCTATCCAGAATTAAGTTCAACTTGACGATAAAACCCGCCGGATTGCGGGGAAAAGTAGCCTAACAGCAACCCTCCCCGGCAGTCTATGCGGATCGCGTTCGTGCCCGTATCCTTGAGGCATGCGGATAGCGAAGGGCGCCGTCCGCCACCCCACGAGAAACCACCATGACCACCCGCCAGCGCCATATCATTTCCATCCTTCTGCAAAACGAGGTGGGCGCGCTAACACGAGTGGCCGGTCTCTTTTCCACGCGCGGCTATAACATCGAATCGCTGAACGTCGCCGCTACGGACGATCCAACGGTTTCGCGCATCACTCTGGTGACGACCGGTACCGAACAGGTCTTGCAGCAAATCGTCAATCAGTCGCTCAAGTTGGTGGACGTCGTCAATGTCGACGACATGACGGCGGACGCGCATATCGAGCGCGAACTCCTGCTGATCAAACTCAAAGTACCTTCGACCCAGGTGGCGCCGCTTCGCAAGATCATTGACGACGCCAAAGCTCGCGTACTGGCCGACGATCCTGCCAGCTTTACGATCGAATTCACCGAGAACGAGGCTCGCGTAAGCCGCTTCATTGCGACCGTCAGCCACTATGGAGAAGTGCTCGAAGTCGTTCGCTCCGGGGCGCTCGCGGTGTACAGCGGGGCAACGACGTTGGAAGAGATGGGACAGACCTGAACACGACGATCAAGAGCTAGTCACTCCCTAGGAACACGCATGTACCGCCTCTACGACTATCTACCCTCCGGCAACGGCTACAAAGTTCGCTTGGTATTGAAGTATCTGGAACTTCCGTATGAAGTCATCGAAAAGGACATCAAGAAAGGCGCGACACGCACGCCCGAATTTCTGGCACTGAATCCGAACGGACGCATTCCGCTATTGGAAATTCCCGGCAAAGGCTTTTTGGCGGAGAGTCATGCCATCATCACTTACTTGGCTGACGAGTCCGACCTCATCCCCAACAGCCGCTTTGAGCGCGCACAGATGATGCAGTGGATGTGTTTCGAACAATACAATCTCGAACCGAACGTCGGCACGGTGCGATTTTGGACGAACTCGCTACGCAAAACCGAATCCGAGCTCGGCGAGAAATTGGCCGAGAAAAGAGCCAACGGCTACGCGGCACTCGATGTGCTCGAAAAAGGGCTCCAAGGGAAAAACTTTCTGGTCGGCAATCGCTATTCGCTCGCCGACATTTCGCTGTACGCGTATACGCATGTCGCATCCGAAGGCGGTTTCGATCTGGCACGATATTCCAATATCGGCGCATGGTGCGTACGCATTGCCAACCAACCCAAGTGGGCGCCGATTACCAGCCGCTAACCGTTCACGCGATAAAATCCGCTCTCTTCTTCGGAAAGCGCAGCGTTGAAGCAACCCTTGCATTCGACGATGCCCGTATCGATGACTCCTTGGAGAAGGTCATGATCAGACTCTTTTTCGGCATAGCCTGTTTCTCGTCGCTATCCGCTTTTGCCGCGCTCGCTCCTCACCAGGAACAAGCGAAGGAAATTTACCGTCAGCTCGTTGAAATCAACACGACGCACTCGGTCGGCGACACGACCGTGGCCGCGCAGGCGATGGCCGATCATTTGATCGCGGCGGGCCTGCCCCAAGCAGACGTGCAAGTGCTTGCCGAAGTCCCGAAAAAAGGCAATCTCGTTGCCCGCTGGCGCAGCAAGCATCCGAACGGCAAAAAGCCGCTCTTGTTAATGGCTCATCTCGACGTGGTGGAGGCCAAGCGGGAAGACTGGTCGGTGGATCCCTTCAAATTTATCGAGAAGGACGGCTACTACTATGCGCGCGGCATCGTCGACGATAAAGCGATGGCGTCGATATTCGTGGCGAATCTCGTTCGCTATCTCAAGGAAGGATACCGTCCTCGCCGCGACATCATTATCGCGCTGACCGCCGACGAGGAAAGCGGCACTCACAACGGAATGGATTGGCTGGTCGAACATCATCGCTCGCTGATCGACGCAGCTTTTGCGATCAACGAAGGCGGTGGTGGACAAAGCAAAGACGGCAAGAAACGGCTGAACGGCGTGCAAGCGGCAGAGAAAGTGTTTCAAAGCTTTACCCTTACCGCGACCAATCGCGGTGGCCACAGCTCGCTGCCGCGCAAGGACAATGCGATCTACGATCTATCGCAGGCGCTGGTGCGCATATCGCAGTTCGATTTTCCGATTACGTTGAACGAGGTGACGCGCCGCTATTTCGAAAAGATGGCGCAAATCGAAACTGGCCAAGCGGCGGCCGATTTCAAAGCCATCGCGCAATCCGATCCGCCTGCCGACGCGGTGAAACGGTTAAGCAATCATCCTCTTTACAACAGCACGCTAAGGACGACGTGCGTCGCCACGTTGCTCGAAGGCGGTCACGCCGAAAATGCCCTGCCGCAAACGGCAAAGGCAACTGTCAACTGTCGGATGTTGCCGGGCGATAAAACGCAAGACGTGCAAGCGACACTGAAACGCGTCATCGGCAACGACAGCATCGAAATCAAACCCGTGAAGCCCGCTCGACCGAGCCCGCCCTCGCCGCTCACTCCGGAGGTATTCGGCGCGATCGAGAGGCTTACGCAGAAGATGTGGCCGAGTGTTCCCGTCGTTCCCATCATGAGCACCGGTGCTACCGATGCCATTCCGCTTCGCAGCAGCGGCATACCGGTGTATGGCGTGTCGGGCTTGTTCGGCGATATCGACGACGTGCGCATCCACGGCCGCGATGAGCGCATTGCCATTCAATCGTATTACGACGGTTTGGAATTCTTGTATCAGCTGGTGAAAGAACTGACGAAGTGAGATGCCCTCACCCGCGCTTCGCGCGACCTCTCCCGCAACCGGGAGAGGTGTTTATCGGAATCAGCAAGCGGTGCACTCTTACTCCCTCTCCCGGTTGCGGGAGAGGGTTGGGGTGAGGGCGCAGACTTCCTTAATCGTTAACTAAGCAGCTTCCGCTCCCGAACAATCCCGGAAATCTGCGGAAGCAATTCGTCGAGCATATTGCGAACCGTTTCCCGCTCGCGATCGACCATTTTGCTGAGTGCATCGCCGATGATGGCGTCACCGAAGGCATTGGTGACGACAAACAAAGTGGTTGCCGTAAAGCGACGGTGCATTTCCTCGGCTTCTGCCGGACTCACCTGCGAGCCTTCTTCGACGTTCGCAATGTAGTCGCGAACCACTTGCCCGACCGGAGCCAATAACTTGCCGTTGCCCGAGACCATGAGCCACGCCGCAAGACGACCTGCGCCTCCCTTGTCGAAGGCATCGAAAACGATATCCACGAACTCGCGAACGTCGGCGGCGCCGGCACGGAACCGGCTAATGGCGGCCTCCATCGTATCGGTAAGGTTGCGCACCATGTCGCGCATCAGCGCCGATTGCAGCTCCCCGGCCGACCCAAAATGATGAATAAGATTCGTATGGGTCATTTTCAGATCGCGAGCCACATTCTTTAGGGTTATAGCGTCCGGCCCCTCTTCTAGTAGCAGTTTCCGCGCCGATTCGAGCGCCGTCAGGCGAACTTCGTCCGCCTGACGGCGCTGTCGAGGCGGTTTTTTTGACGTCCTGGCCGCTGATTTGTTTTTATTCATTATTGACATTGATCTCAATAAAACTTTGAATACCCCGACCACGGTGCGAAACGAACTCCCATGTCCGTCCCTACCCCCGCCGATCTCATCATTTCACCGCGCGACCTTAAATTTAATCGCGGGACCACCGTGGGCGAGAATCATGATACCCGATGGTGGCACGGTAAAGATTCGGTGAAAACGGCGTTCATGAACGCACTGTCGATCACCTTCCCACAAGGCGAAGCGCTGTTCATCGAAGCAGTGCGGCGATTCCGCGACCGGGCAGACCCGGTCCTTCAAGAACAGATTGCCGCCTTTATCAAGCAAGAAACCTTGCACACTCGCGAGCACATCGTCTTTAACCGCGTGATCGAGCAAGCGGGTTACGAAACCCGCGCCATGCACGCTTACATGGCAGAACGCATGGCCATTGCGCGCGCGCGACCGCCGATCGCGCAGCTGGCGATGACCATCGCCCTGGAGCACTTCACTGCCATTCTTGCCCACGAGCTGCTGACGGATCCCATCCATTTGAAGAACGCTCCCTTGGAAATCGCACGATTATGGAAATATCACGCCATCGAGGAAATCGAGCACAAAGGCGTTGCGTTCGATACCTATCTCGCCGCCACCCGTCACTGGTCGGGCTTTAAGCGCTGGTACGTTCGCTGCAAAGTCATGGCGATCGTGAGCTATCTATTTTGGCGCTCCAACGTGCGGCACATGGCGGACTTCTTTCGCCAAGACGGCATCAATAACGTCGGCACTTGGCTGCGTGTCTTGAAATTTCATTTCGTCGCCCCGGGCATGTTGCGCACGATCTTCGGCGCCTATTGGCAATTTTACTTGCCCGGATTTCATCCTTGGAATACCGACGATCGTTCGCTGATCGCCGCGGCCGAAAAAGAACTTAGCGAGCAGCCAAGCGCGGCTGTAGGGCCCAGAATCGACTGAGGTTGGTGAATCGGGAACGATCGCGTAAGCTGCGCGTCCCGTTTCGAATGCCCACGACGCTTGATGAAAAACCGATTCGATTGCTCACTCTGTCCCGGCTATTGCTGCAGCCACCCGCGAATTGCCGTCAGCGACTTCGACATTGCGCGTCTTGCGAAGCACTTCGGCCTGAACAAAAACGAAGCGCGCGAAAAATTCACCTATCGCTACCAAACCAAAGAAGCCGACGAGGTTATCTTGCGGCACAAGAAAGACCACGTTTACAAAACGATCTGCCGCTTCTTCGATACGGACGAACGGCGCTGCACGGTTTACGCGGCGCGGCCCAACGTTTGCCGGAAGTACCCGTATGGAAACAAGTGCGGCTACTACGATTTTCTAAAATTCGAACGGGAACACCAGGCCGACGACGAGTTCATCCCGTCGGCGTGAACGGCGTCAATGCCTAGTAAATTTATCGATCGAAATCCATTACCGTCAGGCAAAGTGGCCAGACCTCCCTAGTTGCTTCCGTCACCCCGGCGCACTGAGAATTGCTCCTGCATTCTCAGTATGACCTCCATCCCTGGAGGCCGTAGGCCGGGGTCCATCTGCAATATCGAGAAAAGAAGATGGATACCGGCCTGCGCCGGTATGACGTACTCACGAAAACATACTGCTTCAGTCCGCTCTGCCCTGTGTTCGTTTATCAAGCCGCATTACTTCCTAAAAATCATCAAGTGCTGCAGCGGCAGCGACTGCACGGTTCCGACATGCCGTAGGCCAACGGCATCCATTTCTTTGATGGCTTGCTCCTCGCTCATCTTATGCACGGCTTTGATCGCCACGGCCGGATCTTCCTCGCGAAACTCGACCAACACGACACGGCCTTTCGGTTTCAGCGCGCCGCGTATCTTGCTCATCACTTCATAGGGAAATTCAAGTTCGTGATACACGTCCACCAGTAACACGATGTCGATGCGATTGGGCGGAAGTTTGGGATCCGTCTCGGTGGTGCGAAGCAATCCGACGTTGGTCAAATTCTCGCGTGCCGCTCGTTGCCGAATGTAGTTCAGCATTTTCATTTCGATATCGGCAGCCAAGACCGTACCTTTCGGACCCACCGCTCTCGCCAACCGAAACGTGTAGTAGCCCGATCCGGCGCCGAAATCGACGACGGTTTCTCCGCCGCGCAGCTGCAATGCATCGAGAACGACGTTGGGCTGCTCTTCGGCTTCACGCTCAGGACGCTCAAGCCACGGCATGCCGCTCGGATCCATGACCTGAGCAATCTCGCGGCCCATGTAAAACTTGCCCGTGCCGTCCGGATCGTGAACGTGCCGCATTTCGTAGCGAGGGTACACGTCGGCCGCGCGTGCGCTTGGGAATGAAAGCGCGCCGCTCGCACACAACATAACCATCGTCAACGCGAAGACTGGGGGAAATACTGGGGACTTCTCTATGTTCAGACTGAAGTGCATATCCAATCCGATGAACGCGCAATTCCGCTTGGCAAATGAGAGACCTGTCGGCATGATCGCTCGAACGCGACCGCACTATTGACGCAGATTACCACGGTCCCAAGTCTGTTCCTGCCTACTCGAGCCGGCAAAAAATTTTGCGGGCCGAAACGCGGGGAGACGGAGAACCCAGGGAGAACACTTGATGGCCGATACTTCAACGACGCACAGTCAGTTTCGCCTGCTTCGCGAGCGCCGCTTCGGACCGTTCTTCGTCGCACAAGCGCTTGCGGCATTCAACGACAATCTTTTCAAGAACGTGCTGGTGCTGCTGGCAACCTACGACGCGGCCTCTTACACCACGATCGCACCCGAATTGCTCGCCAATATCGCGGCCGGGCTTTTCATTCTTCCGTACGTGCTGTTTTCCGGCATCGCCGGCCAATTGTCGGATCGCTTCGATCAAACGCGCGTGCTCAAGATCGTGAAGGCGAGCGAAATCCTGATCATGAGCATCGCGGCCGTCGGTTTTCTACAGCACAACATCCACGTCCTGCTCGGCACGTTATTTTTGATGGGCGTGCACTCCACCTTCTTTGCGCCCGCGAAATACGGTTACTTGCCGCAAGTGCTGCACAATCGAGAAATCGTCGGCGGCAACGGCCTCGTGGAGATGGGCACCTTCCTTGCCATTCTGCTCGGCACACTGGCCGCCGGCTTATTAGGAAAGCAAGCGCATCTCGGCGTGATCATCGGCGTCACGATGAGCATCGCCGTCATCGGCTTCATTGCGAGCCTCGGCATTCCAACCTTGTCGCCGACCGACGTGAGCGTGAAAGTCGATTGGAATCTTTGGACCTCGTCGTGGAGCAACATCCGAGTCGCGCGCGAATCCCGTGTAGTGTTCTTGTCGATTCTCGGCATCTCGTGGTTTTGGTTTTACGGAGCGCTCGTGCTCGCGCAATTGCCGACTTACGGCAAGAACGTGATCAACGGCAGCGAGGACGTCGTGATTCTGATGCTCGTCCTGTTCTCGACGGGAGTGGGACTGGGCTCGCTGCTATGCGAACGGATGTCGGGTCACAAAGTAGAAATCGGCTTGGTTCCTTTTGGATCGATCGGCCTCACCGTCTTCGCCGTCGATCTTTTCTTCATGACGCCGTCCGCGCCGGCTACGCATCCACTGAGTGTTGCGGAATTTTTGGCATTGCCGCACGGTTATCGCATGGTCACCGATTTGGCGCTCATCGGTCTATTCGGCGGTTTCTACATCGTTCCGCTCTACGCGCTGGTGCAACAAACCGCGCCGAAACACCAGATGTCGCGCGTGATCAGCACGAACAACATCCTCAATGCCGTCTTCATGGTGATTGCCTCGGGCCTTGCTGTCGCAGGTTTGTCGCTTGGCCTCACGATCCCAGAACTGCTGCTGCTTACCGCCATACTCAACGCCTTCGTGGCCGCTTACATCTATTCGCTGGTCCCTGAGTTTCTATTGCGCTTCGTTGCCTGGATTTTGATGCATCTCATGTATCGCGTGAAAAAGCGCGGCATCGAAAATATTCCCGAAGAAGGCGGCGCTTTGATCGTGTGCAATCACGTGAGCTTCGTCGACGCGCTGGCGTTGTCGGCCGCCTGCCCGCGGCCGATCCGCTTCGTCATGGAATCGGCCATCTTCAAAATGCCGGTGGTCAATCTCTTCGCTCGCGGGATGAAAGCCATCCCCGTGTGCTCGGCGAAAGAAGATCGAGAAACCATGGAACGCGCCTTCGCCACGGTGGCGAAGGAGTTGCGCCACGGAAATCTCGTCTGCATTTTCCCGGAAGGAAAATTAACCGCGGACGGCACGATGAACGTATTCCGTCCCGGCATGACCCGCATCGTCACCGAAACGCCCGTGCCGGTCGTTCCCATGGCGATCAGCGGGCTTTGGGCATCCATGTTCTCCCGCGCGGAAAGAGTCTTCTGGCGTCGCCTGCCGCGCAAACTGTTTTCCAAAATCACCGTCAGCGCGGCACCTCCGGTCGCCGCACACCTTGCGGCGCCGGAAGCCATGCGCGAAGTGGTTCTGCAATTGCGCGGTAATGTGCCGTAACGTGCCTTAGAAGTATCGACCAAGCCCCACAACTATCCTGCTAGAAAATCCTTTCTTTCGAGGCGCTCACAATGACATCGTCTCCATCGCACCTTAATGTGGCCGACGTCATCGGCCCCATCTTGCGCAAGGTTTCGGCCGAAGAGCGGCCATTGCTAATTTCCTTAGCGGAACGAATGGCGGCGAAGCGCTATCGCGAATGGGCTGGTCAATTGAGCGATCAAAGCATGAAGATATCGTTACTTGCCTGTGCCGACCGAGAAGAAGAAGTCGCGCGGCGCGTGGAGTCGTTGTTTCAGAATGCGAATACGCGCCAGAAAGAACTATTGAGCCGGGTGCCGGAATTGTTGGAGAGCGGCAATGCGCTCTTTACTTCCTTGCCGCTCAAAGAGCAATTTGCCATGCAGGCGGAAGGCGAACGTGCCGGCGGAGCAACGTGGCGCTCATACGCGACGCGTACCGACAACACAAAAATCGGCGACCTCTACCTTGAGTGCGCTCTTCTCGAGGAACAAAATGCTGCCTGCCTCGATGCGCTCATCGCCTCGCCGGCTCTATCCGGCGCTTCTACTTAAGCGTTGACGCTCAAAATCCATGCGGATAGGCTCCAGTCGAGCACAGCAAAAGTCGTGTATCAAGGAAAATCAAAGAGGGAAATAAGGCGCAAGGCCACGAAGTAAGTATGGATAACTTAACCATTTCCCGTCACCTGTCACCTTATGACACGACATTTATGTCGTCGATTTCTAGTTGGGCATAAAGTCAGTGAACAAGAAATGCTTCCTCTGTTTCTGCCTTTGCGCCAGCCTTGTGGGCTGCCAATCGTTGCCGCTAGCGAGCACAGATCCGCCACCTGTTGATTGCGAGCTGCTGGCTAAGGATATTGAGGCAACTGCCTCCACGGATTCGAGGGCAACGCGTGAACTCAGGAAACGCGCGGTGGAGCTTTCGGGTAACTATGTGCACGTAGATCCACATGAAGAGATTAATATGTATTGCGGCCCACCTGGCAAGTCGTCTAGTGCCTTCAAGCTTAAGGCAGACATCTATCAATGTCCGAATCCTCAATAGTATTTGAGGCTCTTATATGCATGCCCAACAATGCATTCAATCTTGACGTGCAAAAGCAATGCATCGCATTGCTTTTGCACGCCGGTTAATGCAATCGTTGGACATCATAGGAAGCATTGATGCAGTACGAATCTCTGCTACGGAAAATTGACGCCGCGCTTCAGTCTGCCGGCACCGAAAAGTCCTTAGGTGCGTTGGCGCAAAGCCTAAAGGACGATGGCGTAGCACAGGATGTAATGTATCGGGCGTTCGAAGCACAACTTCTCCGCTATCGAGACTCAAACCAGCCTCATACTGACGCGCTTGCGAATGTTATGGATCGCATTGCAGGTTGGTGTAGGCCTGAACTACGGCTCTTCAATCAGAAGCTCAAGTCATGAATATAGTCGGCAGGCTGCCCAACAATCGCATCAACACCGTTCGCTTCGCTCACTCGACCACGCAAGCACTATGGAATTGCACAGTGTGTTATGCGGGACGTTAGCTGCAAGAGATTAATATGCATATCTCAGCGTTGTTGCTATTCATCACCGTTGGCTTCGCGTCTGCCAATGCACACGCTTCATGGGCTATCAACTGCGCCCTGGATGGGCATGTCATGTCCAAGCCTAAGTTGCAAATTGGAAAGCCGCAAAAGAGACAATTTGTTGTTTTCAAGTTCGAAGTGAGTAAGGCGGAGGCGCTGGAAGGCAACTACGTCGCTGACGATTGCTCGAAGAGAAAAGGAAATATATTTACGGTGGAATTACTGGACGGGCCGAACCTTCCAAAACTTGCAATCGGTGATGCATTGCGTATTCGCTATGAATACTTCGAGCAAGAGTGTCCAGGCGGGCGTGGCGGTGCATGTAGTGCGGAATGGTACGAATACATTTCAACCGAAAATGCCGAGCAGAAGCCAAAGCGATGACAGCTAACAAATTCATGAAGTTCATTCGTTTCGTTCATCCGACTGGCAAATCGCTTCGCGCTTCGCCAGCAGCTTACGAAGCTCGTTAGCTGCCATGAGTTCAGAACGTGCGACTGTCGCTGAGCTAGAGGTTATCTGCAATCGACAAGGTTGCCACTGGAACGACCTTTTTTTGATTGGAAAGAGCGCATATGTGTGTCGCGAAGGTAACAGAGGAATGCCGACCGTTTACGAACCTCTATTACTCAATGATCCCTTATTTGCAGGCAAACTACCTGAGCTGTTGCGGAGATTGGATGCAGTCGAGTTTGAATCTCTAGAGGTGCTCCGGGACAAACTCGCGATGACTCTCGAGTTTCGAAAGCTTAACGATGAGCTCTATGAACTTCTAACCACGCATGCCAATGGCCGGCCGCCGGACGACACACCTTTCTGTTTGCAGACAGATGACTTTGGGGATCCGTGCCAATTAATTCACTGCGATGAGAGTGGATCATTGTCGCAAGTCGTATCGGAAGCAATTCAAAAGTTACTTGCCTCGTACGATCGCGAATGGGAGGTTATTGTATCTACGGGTCCGTTCGACAACATTCAGACGCTTGCACACATATTCAAGGATCGACATGTTCAAGAAAGCTAACCACCGTGTCGAACCCATATGTTCCGAAAATTCGGCTCGCAAAATGCTACGCATTTCACTCGCGGCTCACGCGGAACGTTGGGCCCGATGAAAGATGAGATTAGGACGGTCGTTATTTTTCTCTCCGGCGTCGGCACGGCTGCGCTCTGGCTGTTCCTATCCATTCCCTGGTCGACCCATATTGAGTTTGGCTTCATCTATCCAGCACTTTATCGTATCGCTGGCGTCAATGGTCCTTGGATGGCAAGCGTAGGCAGTGTTCTTTTTGCGTTGATAACCGCCTTGGCGGCTTCTTTATGTGTTGTTTTCGTTTTCGGAAATGTTCGATGGCTTATGCTCGGCATCTTCGTCCTCGGCTATCTGGCTGGCCAGCTGCTTAATAGTTGGTGGTCGGCAACCTCGCTCCCATATCTGTTCGCCTATTCCCCGCTCTGGCTTTTTGTGATGTTCTTTGTGGTAGCAAGCTCTGTCCTCTCATCGCATTTGTCGGGCATTTGGCCTAACAACACCCTCAAGGGTGACGCGGCAAAGCCGCGCACCTTAGGCTGAAGCGTTAGGCCTATGATATTGATGCGCCTAATTCGTACGAAGAAGATCGCTTATTTCGCGCAGACGAGTCTAAGTCTCGAAGTCGATGGCAAGCTCGAAGCATAGTGGGCAGCAAGTCAAGGTGTGGGTGGGTTTTCGCTTCACGCACCCAGGTCGAGAAAGTATCTGGTTGCTCTAAATTCTCTCTGCAGAGGTGTACCACACCTTTCCAGCACACCGGTCAAAAAAGGTGAAGTCACTTGGAGCGGTCGTGCCGTCAATAGATTGTAGGCAATTGCCCAACAAGCCGTTCCAGAGGACGCGTTTAAAGCAACGTGCCTCTGAACGGTAGCGTTGGACGGCTTAGCGATCCAACTGGGCTAGGACTAGATGCAGACGCTAGAATCGGCATCAACGGAGCGTCCGAGGGATCAGACAATTACAAGAATCTACGACCCATCCCGCCATGAGCCGCTCGCTGGTGGAACATGGAACCCCGAAATGGCTACGGAGGAAATCGGTCACATCATCGGCGACTTCCAAGGCGCGTTGCAGAGCACAGGCAACTGGCCAACGCACCCTTTGGATGATGAGACCCGTAAACCCAAATGGGCGCTTTACTCCGGCGCAGCAGGAGCCGTTGTGTCGCTTCGACTCCTTCAGAGTGGAGGATACGCCGCAAACGATCCGTCGGAGCTATTGCGCCATATTCATGCGTCCTATTTGGAAAGCCCCGATTACGGCTATGAAACCGGCCTGCAGTTGGGAGAGATCGGTATTCTGACACCGGCCGTGCTCGCTAATCCGGACGACCGCGCTTTATCCGACCGTCTTGCTGCCTGCATGAAATCGACCGTGGGTCATCCGGCTCACGAAATCACGTCGGGCGAAACCGGCATGATGCACGCCGCCTTGACGTTGTTTCGGAAAACCAAGAATGAGGTATGGAAAGATGTCTACCTCGCGGGAGCGCGTTCGCTTTGGGAAACGTGGACTGAATTTCCCGAACGCGGCGAGTGGCATTGGAAAAGCCAGATCTTCGGTTGGGTGCGTTACTACTATGGTGCTTGTCACGGCATCGCGGGGAATGCGCAAGTCTTCCTGAGGGGCAGAGATATTTTGCCTAACGATTGGATCGAAACCATCGTACAGCGTGCGGCGCATACGCTCTCGCTAGGAGCATTGAGAGAAGGAACAAACGTTAACTGGTCGTTGAGCACCGAGCCTGGCTCGAAACGGCTAGTGCAATGGTGTCACGGTGCGGCTGGTATTGTGACCGCGCTCAGCTGCGCCCGAAGGTTGGAAGACACCGATTCGAAAGAGCTCGACGCGCTTGTAGACGATGCCGCTGAACTCGTATGGAAAGCCGGCCCCCTCAAAAAGGGGCCTGGGCTATGTCACGGCACCGCTGGAAACGGCTATGCCTTTCTAACTCTTTATCACTTTAGCGGCGAAGAACGTTGGCTGCATCGGGCTCGGCAATTCGCCATGCACGCTATTCAGCAATGTCGTCAAGCCAGAGAACAGTACGGTCAAGGCAGGTACACTCTTTGGACAGGCGACGGTGGACTTGCCGTGTACCTGCATCATTGTCTAATGCCCGAACTGTCTTCGTTTCCTGGACTTGAAATCTTTTAATTTCGGGATTTCCGCTGTAATTGGAAAATCTGCCGCGGCATCTGAGCCGCAGTGTTGGGTCTAAAGGAATACGAATGATCAAGCTAGCATTCTTTGTCGTACGTCGTCCTGAATTCACCGCGGAACAATTTCGTGAGCATGCAGTGAATGTGCATGTCCCTGAGTCACTGCCGATAATTCAGACACGTGGTTAGTTGGCTTTTCGACGTTCGAAC
>CAZQYC010000027.1:0-45486 GCA_964597495.1 uncultured Steroidobacteraceae bacterium
GCGATGCATGGAACCGCTGGGTGCTGCGCACCTTGGCCTCGCATCCCAAAGGCACCCCAAAGTCCGCGTTCGTGTTGCCCGCCTTGGGCAGTTTGGCCACGGACTATAGCTGTCGCATAGGTCGTTACACCGACCACTATTGACCGGTGACCCGGTAGAGAGGGAGTTGTTCGTTTACCGAACAACTCCCTCGATGAAGCTAAGAAAGAGCTGACAGTCCAAGAGCGTTCGATTAAACGAACGTCTCTTGAACTACTTCAGAAGATTGGGACGACACCTACAAACTTGCTGAGCCACGTCGGAACCGCGCTGCGTTCATAGCGAGCGTCGTTTTAGGCCGAACTCGGCATTATTTTGGAGAAACAAATGAGAGTGATTAGCAAACTCACTGCCAGTCTGGGTCTTGCCGTTTTAGGCGGCATAGGGGGGCAGGTATTGGCGCAAACGGTAGTTACCCTTACGCCGACAGCGGATACTTACACGGAACAAGGCCAGCCGACGGTCAATTTCGGTGCGGCGACCACGGTGTTGATCCGTCGTGATCCGGCCGGCACGCTGACGCGCGGCGGCTATTTTCAATTCGATTTGTCCGGCTTGCCGACCGGTACGATTAGTTCGGCCGTGTTGCGTCTCTGGGGCTCGCAGGACCAGGGCGGTGCCGGGATTACACTGAAGTCGCACGGCGGCACGGCGAGCACGCAATGGGATGAACTCGCGTTGACGTACAACAATGCGCTGACGCTGTCGGGTGTGGATTTCAGCAGTCCATCGTTGGCGACGATCACCGTGTCCCCGCCACCGGCCGCGTGGTACAGCTGGGACGTGACCTCATACATCATGTCGCGCCGCAGCGCGGGCCATGCGACGGTGGGCGTGGGGTACACGACGACCGACACGTATCGGTCGACGTTCAACTCGCGGCAAGCGGCGACCAACCGGCCGCAGCTGGTGGTGACGATCGGCGGTTCTCCGCCCCCGCCGCCTCCGCCGCCGCCCGTGGAACCCCCGCCACCGGACTGGCCGATGTTCGGTCATGATTATTTGAATACGCGTACTTCCGGCAACACCGGCATCAGCACGGCGAACGTGGGTTCGTTGGCGGTTCGCTGGCGCAACACCGGCGGTGGCATCACCGCCACGCCGACCATCGTGGGTGGCGTGGCGTACGTGTCCGACCTCAACGGCTTCGTGAGAGCGATTCGCTTGTCCGACAACGTGACGCTGTGGAGCGTGCGGCCCAACACCAACCTGCCGATGATGTCGCCCTCGACCTTCGTGACAGCCGATACCGTGTATGCGGCCGGCAATCGCGGGTTTGTGTACGCGCTCAATCGGTCCAATGGAGCCGTACGATGGTCTCGGCAGATCGAGGCCACGCCGAATTCCCGCGTATCGTCTTCGCCGATCGTCGTGGGGAACATCCTGATCGTTGGCTCGGGTTCATACCAAGTGTTCGTGCCGGCGACGCCGATGTTCCGCGGCAAGGTGTCGTTCTTGAATGCAACGACCGGAGCATTGCTGGGTTACACCACCAACGTGTGCCCCGCCGGCACATGCGGTGGCGGTATTTCAGTATGGTCGACGGCGGCGGTCGATACCGCGACGCGCACCGGCTACATCGGTACGGGTCAAGCGTACGCATCGCCGGCGGGCCCATACTCGGATTCACTCGTGGCGTTCAACATCGATACGGGTGCGATTCGCTGGCACTACCAATTCACGCCGAACGATGTTTACACCATCAGCACCGGCACGCTGGATCGCGACGTGGGCGCGGCACCCAATCTGTTTACCGCGACCATCGGTGGCGTATCGCGTCAGTTGGTGGGCGTGGGCGACAAAGGTGGTCGCTACGCAGCCTTCGATCGCGCGACGGGTCAACGTCTGTGGATTACCACCATCGGTGGCGGAAGTCCGATCGGCGGCATGATGCATTCGGCGGCATACAACAGCGGCGGCATCTTTGTCGTCAATAACACGGGCGCCATCGTTGGTGGGAGTCGCAACGATCCTGTTCCCACGTCATCGGTCGCTCGTCGTTTGAATGCGGCGACGGGTGCCATCGTATGGAGCACCAATATTTCGGCCGGCGGCTTTGGCGGCGTGAGCATCGCCAATGGGTTGATGTACTTCACCACGTGGAACGGTGTGCTTTGGGTGCTGAATGCTTCCACAGGCGCCGTGGTACGAACCGTGCAAGTTTCACCGGCTCCGGGTGCGTACATTGGACCTCCGACGGACGGCTTCCCGAACGGGTCGGCGAGCGGTCCGGTGGTGTACAACGGACGCGTCTACGTGGGTTACGGATGGACTTGGGTGATGAACATCAGCGGCGGATTGGCGGCCATCGGGCCGTAAGCTCCGAGAGGTTCTGCAACAAGCTTATCGAAACAACATTGATCAGCCTATGAGTGTTCATGGCGGTCGCCGTCGGTTTTATCCGGCGGCGATCGTTCATGGAGACAATTCACGAAGGCCGACTCTTCCGCGGTTTGCGTAGGGCGCTGTGACTGCCCAAAGTCAAGAAGAAAGGACTAGTCAGCGCACAAGTTCCTATGTTTCCCCTGGGACCTTGGAAACCTGACCCCCAGCGGTCAGAATACGGACCCTTTTTCCGCATCGTCGAGGCTCCGTCCCGTGATTTCCATTGCGCAGATTCGAGAACGTGACTACGGCACCCTGACCGAACTCATTGACGCCCATGCAGTAAATCGGCCGCATCACGTCGCCATGGTGCACGACGACAAGAAGATCGGTTATCTGGAACTTAAGGAGCTCATGCGCCGCATTGCGGCGGCATTGCAACGGGAAGGCGTTAAGCCGGGTGAGGCGGTGGCGATTTGCGCGGGAACTTCGATCGAATACGGTGCAGCTTTCCTCGGTATTCTCTTGGCGGGAGGAGCGGCTACCCCCTTGGCGCCGTCTTCAACGGCCGAAAGTCTGGTGGCGATGTTGCGTGACTGCGGCGCGAAGATCTTCTTCGTCGATGCGAGCGTGGCGCAAGCGCTGGAAAAGTATCGCAGCCAAATTCCGGCGAAGTGGGTGAGTTTGGACGGTTCGGCTCACGGGCAACCTTTCACTGAGTGGCTCGCACCGAAAGGGGCAGAGCCCAAGCCCGTCGAACTCAAGCCCGAAGCTCCCTTCAATATCATTTATTCCTCCGGCACGACCGGGACCCCGAAAGGCATCGTTCAGTCGCACGCCATGCGCTGGCCGTTGTTCAGGCGTGAGGTTGGTTGGGATCATGAAACCGAAGGAACCGGGGTAGCGATCATGTCGACGCCGCTCTATTCCAATACGACGTTGGTGAGTTTTCTGCCGACGCTGGGTGCCGGCGGCACGGTCGTGCTCATGTCGAAATTCGAAGCAGGCAAGTTTCTGGCGATGTCGGAAAAGCATCGGGTTACGCACGCTATGTTGGTGCCGGTGCAATACCAGCGGCTCATGAGCCATCCCGACTTCGACAAATTCGATCTCTCCAGTTTCAAGATGAAATTCAGCACCAGCGCACCGTTCAGTCCGGCGTTGAAAGCGGATGTGTTGAAACGCTGGCCGGGTGGTTTGACCGAGTACTACGGCATGACCGAAGGCGGCGGTGGTTGTGTGCTCTACGCACATGAAAATCCCGACAAGCTTCATACGGTAGGCAAGCCTTGGCCGGACCATGACATTCGTCTCATCGACGAGAGCGGCAACGAAGTGCCGCGCGGCGAAGTCGGTGAAATCGTCGGCCGTTCCGGTTCGATGATGAGCGGCTATCACAATCAGGCACAAAAGACGCGCGACGCCGAGTGGTACGACAAGGAAGGCCGGCGCTACATCCGCACCGGCGACGTCGGCCGTTTCGACGCCGAAGGATTCTTGCAGCTCATGGATCGCAAGAAGGACATGATCATTTCCGGCGGCTTTAACGTCTATCCCAGTGACATCGAAGCGGTGCTGTACAAGCACGAAGCGATTGCAGAAGCGGCCGTGGTCGGCGTCGCCTCGGAGAAATGGGGCGAGACACCCGTGGCCTTCGTCGTGTTGCGACCGGGGCGAACGGAGTCCGGCGCGCAAATTTGCGCGTGGGCCAACGAGCGTCTGGGAAAAACCCAACGCATTACCGTGGTGGAAGTGATTCCGGCGTTGCCGCGCAGCCATATCGGCAAAATCTTGAAACGCGAACTCCGCGATGAGTTTGCGGCGCGTGTCAAGATAGCGTGATACGGCGCTATAGCCGTAACGGTTCAACGCTCGCCGAACGGTCGCGGCTGCAGCGACGATAAATAAGCCCAGAGCGCGCGCTGCTCGACCTCGGTCATCGCGCGCAAAGTGGCGATGGGCATGAACGGATCGAGCGGTTTGCCGTTCGGTTTGATGCCGGTGGCCAGCAACCGCAAAAAATCCGCTTCGGTGTAGTGTTTGAGCCCGGTTTCATCCGGCGTGAGATTCGCCGGTATCGGTAACTCGGGGGGCGCGCCCGGAATTTTTCCGCCGCTGAGACCGGAGCCATGGCAGCCCGTGCAGCTGCGCGCCAAATAGGCTCCGTACTCAGGCGTTGCAGAGGCAGCGAGGGTCTTTGCGTGAACCACCGAATGATCGATGCGTCGTGCGACATCGAGTGGAACCATATCGAGACGGTCCAGTACTTTACCGACGATGCCCACCTTGCTCGTCGGCGTAATGCGATCCACCGGCGGGCGACTGCGCATATAGGAAACGATTGCGATCAAATCGTCGTCCGGCCACCAGCTTAAATCCTGCGCCGGCATAAAGCGCAGGCTGCGGCCGTCCGCTTTGACGCCGTGTCGAATGACTCGTGCAAGCTGCGCGTCCGAATACACCGCGCCTATGCCGCCTTGTCCAGCGGTCAGGTTGGGCGGATAGATAATGCCGATCGGTCCCATCGAGTCGCCGGGTCCGCCGCCTAGATCCGTTCCGTGACAGCCCATGCAACCGCCTAACGACTCCGCCAGATGTTGACCGCGGGCAATGACTCCCGGATCGCTGGATGCAGCGAGGGAGGGCGATTCCACCGCGTAAACTTTGGACATGCTTGTATCGAAGGCGGATGCTTCGACGTAAACAAATACCGCCGCCGCCGCAATCACGACCAGCAAGGCGATGCCGATTCTCAATAGGATTTTTCGCAGCATACGTGGGAGCATACTTGGGATGTAGTAGTGGACGACGCTCGCCGTTGCCGAGTGCTATTCCGCCTGGCGGCTGCAACAAAGAAACGTCAAGATCATTTGTATCTCAACGACGAGGCGAGCAATCTACGCGCCCAACTCTACGATCTCATAATGACGATGACAACAGCGAGAGGAGACGTCCAATGATCAAGTCTAAGACGATAGCTGTATTGGTTGCGACAGTGATTGCTCTATCGGCGTCGGCGGCATGGGCGCAAAACCCGGCTCCGCAGTCTTCGCCCCCGACGCAGCAGCCGCGATTTGAGATTCCCGGTGACGTGGTCGAACGCAAAGTGGACATCTGGAGCGAAGGTACGCGAATGACGGGACGTGTCTACACGCCTAAAGCGGCGCGGCCGACTGAAAAATTGCCCACGATTCTGCTCGCGTCCGGATGGGGCGGTGCGGCTATCGGGTTGGCTCGCAATGCGGTGCCATTTGCCCAAGCGGGATACATGGCGGTGACGTTTGATTATCGCGGCTGGGGAGAGAGTGATTCGCGCGTAGTGCTTACCAAACCGGTGCCTGCCGATAAAGTTGGCAATCGTTTTACGGCCGAAGTGCAGGAAGTGCGCGAAGTGGTGGAGCCGATTAATTTCGCGCTCGATTGGCAAAACGCGTTGCATTGGTTGCGCGGCGAACCGCAGTGCGATCCGGATCGCATCGGTCTCTGGGGCACCAGTTTTTCCGGCGGACTCGTGGCCTATGTCGCCGCGCGCGATCAGCGCGTCAAAGCGATCTACAGCCAAGTGGGCGCCTTCGATGGCCGTCCCTGGGCCAACGACGACGCGAAGCTTCGCGATGAACTGACTAAGCGCGCTCATGGCGAACTTGAATTGCCCGCGCCTCGCGCCCGTTACACGTATGAAGCCGGCGGTGGGAAGGGTGGATTGAACGGCTGGCCAAACGCTGCGCAGTTTCACGACTACGCACCCATCGAAGAGATCAAGCGTCTCGGCAACATCGCCATGCTGATCGTGACCGCCGAGAACGAAGAACTCTTCGACGACAAACAGCACGGACAAAAGGCCTATGCGACGCATGTCGGTCCCGACAAAAAGCTGGTGATCATTCCCGGCATCACTCACTATGGAATTTATAGCGGCGCTGCGGCGGAGCAAGGCCGCAAGCTGTCGCTTGAGTGGTTCGACAAGTATGTAAAGAATGCGAAGAAGTAACGTTGTAGCAACTAGGCTCTAGTAACTAGGTAAGGACTGATTAAGTCCTTACCGTGTCCCGTTGCAGAACGGGATCCAGGTTAAAACAGCAAGTTAGCTGATCAAGGCATCGCGGAAGCGGACTTGATCGGCGCTTAATCTAGGCACTAGTCGGAAGACAGAGAAGTCTTAGTAGTCGCTAGAGCCTCTGTTGAAGAGGGGCGCGGATGCTTGCGGCCATTCAATCGTTCGCCGATGAACGAATAGCGAACCCAATAGCGATAGCTAAGGAACAGCAACGCGAAACTGACTGCCAGCACTAAGGGAAATTTGACGCCCCAATGCCAACTCCAAGGTGCCACCGCGACCTGCATGGCCATGACCAGGGGTAAGTGGACCAAGTAGATCCAATAGGAGGCGTCGGCCAGATACCGCACTCCGGCGGTATGAGCGGAAAACAGCTGCAATGCCACGCCGATGAATGCAAACGTCCACGTCCAGATAGAGAGCGTGTAACACACCGCATACAGCCGCTTCGTCGCGTCCATTGCGGCTGGCGTGTAAGAAGGAGTCAGACCTGCTAAAGACAAGCACACCATCGTTAGTGCCCCGGCGGCAATGAAATAAATTGGCCAACGGCGTTCCCATACCTGCAGCAATTGAGTTTGCCGATGCAGCAACCAGCCAAATCCAAATGCGGTGCCGAATCCGATCAACGCCGGAAGTTGCGGCAGCAACCCCATGTCGGGTGTGGCAATTCCAAACCACATGAGCCAGCGAGTGTTATACAAATAGGCACATAGCGGGGCTGCCAGGACAAACGGCGCCCAGTGATGTTCCACCGCGTGGCGCAGAATGCCGTCGATGCGTTTTCGCCATGCGCCCGCGTGATCGAAGCGCAGAATGACAGAGCGGGCGGCCAGGATGATGACGTACAGCAACAGCAGATAGTAGAGAAACCATAGGTGCGCCAGGGGAACGCCGCTGCCTCTTGAGCTTGTTGTGGATGGAGGGGTGAGGGCGCCGCTAGCGATTAGGTACTGTGCCAAACTGTAAACGGCACCGAACATCGTCATGATTACTGGCCAACTGACCAAGAACGGAATCAGGATCCGCTTGCGGCGATCGGCAATGAACGCTTCCGATCCTTTGCGATGATAGACCAGGTGGGCGAAGAAGCCCGCCATCACGAAGAACAGCGACATGCGAAACTGATGGATCACGTAAAACGCAACACTCAACGTCGTGCTTGGGCTCTGATCGACTACGATCCATCGTTCCATGCCGGGAAGGAAGGATTCCGTTGCGTGCAACACCACCCCGAGCAATAACGCGAAGGCCCTGACGGCATCCAGTGCGTGCATTCGCTCTTGCGGCACGGGATTTGGGTTTGACATCGCGCGATTCTCCAGTTTGTCCGCAGGGTGGATTCCGTATCGATTGCGGTCTATCGCCTTATGACGCAACACCGGTGAGGAAAGTTGTAGCAGGACGGAAATAATCTGTCGATACAACGGGTGCCGTTGCGATCATTGCCTACGCTGCGTCGTTTCTCCGATTCCGCTGCCTCTTTGTCATGAGATTGCTACAATTTCTTTAAATTCATGACGCAAAAAGCTTAAGCCATGACCGGCAATTTGGATTTATTCGCGCCTTACCGCTTTCGCTGTGGTGTCGTGGCGCAAAACCGCATGACGCTGGCGCCACTCACCAATTGCCAGAGCCATGACGACGGCGCCTTGAGCGAAGAGGAGTTTCGATGGCTGACGCGGCGAGCGGTTGGCGGCTATTCTATCGTGATGACCTGCGCGTCCCATGTATCAAGCGACGGCAAGGGGTTCGATGGTCAACTCGGTTGTTTCAGCGACGCGCATCTGACGGGGTTGCGTCGTTTGGCGACGGCGATCAAGAACCAAGGTGCGCTTGCGCTGCTCCAGCTCTATCACGGCGGTGCACGCGCACCTTCGCGATTGACGGGTCAGCAGCCGTTTAGCGCCAGCGCTTGGGAAGAGACGACACCGGGCCGCGAATCGCCTCGCGCCGCCACCGAAGCGGAGATTCTGCGGGTGATCGACGACTTCGCAGCCGCTGCTCGGCGTGCGCGGGCGGCAGGGTTCGACGGCGTGGAAATTCATGGCGCGCATAACTATTTGCTGTCGCAATTCCTCTCGCAGTTGAACGAGCGCACCGACGATTGGGGCGGGTCGCTCGAACGCCGCGCACGGCTCATTCGCAACGTTACGCAACGCATTCGCGCGGAGAATCCCGCGCCGTTTATCGTCGGCGTGCGGCTCTCGCCGGAAAATCTAGGTTTCATGCGTGGCCTGGATTTGGACGAGTCCATCAAAATTGCCTACTGGTTGGCTGCCGAGGACAATGTCGACTTTATCGATTTATCGCTGTGGGACTGTGCGCTCCACACGCAAAAGCGTCCCGAGGAGCATCCATTGCCGCTTTTTCGGAAAGCGATTCCTCTTGACGTGGCGATCTTCGCCGCCGGCAACTTGCATACGCGTGCCGATGCCGACCATGCGTTGCAACGCGGTGCGGATTTTGTGAGCCTAGGTCGGGTTGCGATGCTCGAACCCGACTGGCCCAAGCGTATCGCTCAGCCTCAGTTTACGCCGCTCCGTCCGCCGTTGACGGCAAAGCATTGGCGGGAGCTGGAATTATCGGATCGTTTTATCGTTTATCTGCGCAACACGTTCAGAGCGTTGGTCGCGGATTGAAGCAGTTCCGGCGTGGGTAGGTCAGTCGTTATCGAAGGCGGGGGAATCCAATGAACAAAGTCGCTCGTATTATTTTTGTCGCGTTATCCGGAATGGCGCTTGCTGCCTGTGCACATGTCGGGGAAGGTTCGGCGAAAGCGTCCGTTTCAACCAACGCGGCTCAGGCATACACGCAGGACGTCATTGCCATTCAGCAGTTATTGGCGCGTTACGCATTTGCCTTGGACGGTCGCGACGGCGACGCGTGGGCGGCCACGTTCGTTGAGGACGGCACGTTCGAAACGATTGGGCGCCCTCCGAAATTGGTCGGGCGGCAGCAAATCGCGCAGGCCATTAAGAATCGCAACCCCCAGCTCAAGCCTTTCAGCGTACGGCATCTAACGCAAAATACGGTCATTCAAGTCGATGGCGACAACGCCACCATGCGCGCTTATCTTTTAATACTCAGCGAAGGCAAGATCTGGGGCACGGGCAACTACGAAGACAAGTTGCGACGCGTGAACGGCCAGTGGTTGTTCGCGGAGCGGCGTTTTACGATAGACCCAGCTCCTGCCGCTCCATAAGACTAGGAAGACGTCACGCTGATGTAAATCGTCGCCCCGGCATGCTGGAAACTGCTCCTGCGTTTCCAGTATGACCTCCGTCCCTGGAGGCCTTACGCCGGGGCCCATCTTTGTAGCGATGGATTCCGATTGTCATCGGAATGACGGAAAAGGTAGACGGACCTCGAGTGACAACGAATCCACGCTGAGTCCTCGCAACCCTCTGGGTCGTTGCTGCGTCCAATCGACTGCCCCATATGGTTACGGTGATTTGGATTGGAAGCAGTCATGCTGAATAAAGGGTTTGTTATCGGTGGGTTGCTTGCGTCGGTATGCATTGGAACTACCTACGCGCAGGAAGATGCGGGACGTGATGCCGCGACCGAGCACACGTGGACAATCCCTGCCAATGAAGAAATCCGCAAACTGCTTGCCGAACGCATGGAGCATAACGGCGTCGGAATTGTCGTCGGCATCATCGAGCCGGCCGGACAGCGTGTTGTCGCTTACGGGAAAAGCGGAACGCGTCGTCCTCTGGACGGCGATACGATTTTTCAAATCGGGTCGGTGACGAAAACGTTCACCACGCTGCTGCTCGCCGATATGGTTCAGCGCGGCGAGGTCAAGCTCGACGATCCGGCCGCTAAGTATGTGCCGCCCGGCGTGAGCATGCCGGAGCGCGGTAGGCCGATCACGTTATTGGATTTGGCCACACACATGTCCGGCCTGCCTTCGATGCCAGCGAACTTTCCCCTGGAAGGTAAGCCCACTCCCTACGAGGCATACACCGTCGAAGAATTGCATCAATTTCTTTCCAGCTACGAATTGACCCGCGAGCCGGGAGTGAAATGGCAGTACTCGAATCTCGGCGTGGCTTTGCTGGGTCGATTGCTCGCCTATCGAATGGGGATGGAGTACGAAGCCTTGCTAAAGGAGCGTGTTCTCAATCCGCTCGCTTTGCATAGCACGGCGATTCGTCTGACGCGTGGCCAATCGCGGCGGCTCGCTCCGGGCCACGACAGAGATTTGCAACTCGTTGCTCCGTGGGAAATGCGAACCTTGCCTGCCTCAGGTTCGCTGCGCTCGACAACGAACGACTTGCTGAATTTCATCGGTGCTTATATTCGTCACGATTCGTCGTTAAACGCGGCCATGGCTTATCAGCTTTCCATTCGGCAATCCGCAGATTCTCGCGTGCAAGCGCTTGGGTGGAGTATTCGAAAAATCGAGGGCATTGAAATCGTCGGCCACGACGGCGGCAAGGAGGGTTATCGCTCCGGCGTTGTTTTCGATCCGAAAACCAGAACGGGTGTCGTCGTGCTTGCCAACTCAAGAAGCGACGACACGCCAATGGCTCTTGCAGTACACCTATTGACAGGCCGACCGCTGCAGGCAGCCCCGTCGGCACCTGAGCGAAAACGAATCGCGCTCGATCGTAAGGTGCTAAATACGTATGCCGGCCGGTATCGATCGACCCCCGATACGATCCTGACGGTCGTCCGCAGAGACAATCATCTGATCGTGGAGGTCGAAGGGGAAGGGATAGCTGAATTTTATGCGGCGGGATCCCGGGTATTTTTTATGAACACCGGTAAAGACGAAATCGCGTTTCAAGCCGATGCGTCGAGTCGAATCACGGGGCTGATCTACTACGGAGGCGGAAAAAATTCCGGCAAAGGTAGATTGTTGACGCGGGTGGACGCGGCCTCTGTCGGCGCTAATGTCGAAGCGCCGTAAAAATTGAGGTTGCGCTGTCTTGCGATTTGGCGACTAGGAGATTGTTCTATACTCTCGCGAATTGCGGACGATGGGCTGTGAACCGTTCCTCGCAGCCTATGCGGTTCCGCAAGGCATTCTTTAAGGAAAAATAACCATGGCACACACACGCGAAACACGGCCGTATCGCCGACGGATCGTTTTTACATGGCTGTTACTTGCGCTTCCTGCGCTTGTGCAAGCGGAGACTCTGCCAAAAGGAGTCGATAGAGTAACCGCGACGGAAGGCATCACCGAGTATCGGTTGAGCAATGGGTTGAAGGTGCTGCTGCTACCGGACGAGTCGAAGCCGACGATTCTCGTCAACATCACGTACCTTGTGGGCTCGCGACACGAAAATTACGGCGAAAGCGGTATGGCGCATTTGCTCGAACACTTGATGTTCAAGGGGACGTCGAAAAATCCGGCTATTCCGGACGAATTAAAAAAGCGAGGTATGCGGACGAATGCAAGCACCGGCATCGATCGCACGAATTACTTCGAGATCTTTCAAGCCAGCGACGACAATTTGAAATGGGCGCTCGAGCTCGAAGCCGACCGCATGATCAACTCGTTTATCGCACAGAAAGATCTGAATTCCGAAATGACGGTGGTGCGCAATGAATTTGAGAGCGGCGAAAACAATCCCACGGCCGTACTTACCAAGCGCCTGCAAAGCGTCATGTTCGATTGGCACAACAACGGCAACTCCACTATCGGCAATCGCTCCGACATAGAGCGCGTGAAGATTGAAAATCTACAGGCGTTTTATCGAACTTACTATCAACCGGACAATGCAGTGCTGCTGGTGGCCGGGAAGTTCGATGCGAACCAAGCTCTAGGCATGGTTGCCAAGATCTTTGGCGCCGTCCCCAAGCCCAAGCGCAGCTTGCCCGCATTCTGGACGGTTGAACCCACGCAAGATGGCGAACGCAGCTTCGTGGTCCGTCGCAAGGGCGATCTGCAACTCGTGATAGTTGCTTATCACATTCCCGGCGCGCTCCATCGCGATACGACTGCCCTGGCCTATGCGGGCGGCATCCTGGCGAATACGCCCAATGGCCGTCTGCATAAGCAATTGGTCGTTTCCGGCAAAGCCGTTCAAGTGGCGCGGATAGGGTTTGCCGGCTATGCGCCTGGCTTCATGGCGATTGGAGCCGTGGTTAAGAAGGGTGATCCTTTGGAGCCGGTGCGCGACGCGCTGATTACGGCAGCCGAAGAGTTCGCGAAAACACCGCCCACCGCCGACGAAATGGAGCGGGTGCGTAGCATCAATAGGAACGCCGTCGAAAAGATGCTGACCAATCACGAAGTGATAGGTCTCGGTTTGTCGGAGGCAATTTCCCTGGGCGATTGGCGCATGCTATTTCAGCGTCGCGATCTCGACGCCAGTGTCACCAGTGAGCAGGTGGCTGCGGCCGCGCAGCGCTATTTCAAACGCGACAATCGCACCGTCGGTCTGTTTATTCCCGAAGACGATCCGCAGCGGGCCGAAATTCCTGCAAGCCCCAGTGTCGAAGAGGCGTTGAGCGGTTTTACGGCAACGGCGGCAAGCGGGGTCATCGAGGCTTTCGATCCCTCCACCGCGAATATCAATCAACGAACTCGACGCTTAACCATTGCCGGTATCGACGTCGCCTTGCTGCCGAAGAAAACCCGCGGAGAAACCGTGTCGATCGCAAGTAACTTTCACTGGGGCGACGAAAAGAACCTGTTTGGCAAGACGGCGATCGCGCAATTGACCGGCAATATGCTGCTACGTGGCACTTCTAAGTACACTCGCGAGCAATTAAGCGATGAAATGTTAAGGCTCAAAATCACCGGTAACCTCATCGGCAATTTCGAGACGACGAAATCGAATTTATCCGCGGCGTTAAAGCTGGCCGCGCACGTACGGCAGGCGCCGAGCTTTTCGGAGGATGAATTCGTACAAGCCAAAAAAATGATGCTGACTAACCTTGAAGCCGGGCGCAGCAATCCGCAGACGGCCGTCGGTACGGCGATGGCGAAACATTTTAATCACTACCCCAGGGGCGACATTCGCTATAAAGCCAGTGTCGACGAAGCAATAACCGCGCTGAATGCGGTGACCCTCGAGGAAGTGAAGGCGTTCTACAAGCAGTTTCACGGCGCTTCAAAAGGCGAGCTAACGATAGTCGGCGATTTTGATCCCGAACCGACGGCGGCATTAATCGAAGAGTTGTATGCCGCGTGGCCAAGCAAGGCACCCTATGCGCTGGTGACCGACAGCCACTACGATGCGCCCGCAGTGCGCCAATTCATTCACACGCCGGACAAGGAGAATGGGTTCTATGCCGCGCAAGTCAATCTGGAGCTTCGCGATGACGACGTCAATTACCCGGCCTTACTGGTTGCCAATCAGATATTCGGCGTTGGGTTGGATTCGCGCTTAATGGCGCGCTTGCGCCAAAAAGACGGTTTGTCGTATAGCGGCAGCTCGGCTCTTCGCGCCGCATCCATTCAGCGAGTGGGAAGCTTCTCCATCGGAGCCATTGCTGCCCCACAGAATCTCTCTAAGCTCGAGACGGCAGTTCGGGAAGAACTGGTTCGTGCCGTAAAAGACGGCTTCACGCAAGCGGAATTCGAGCGAGCCAAATCCGGGCTGCTGCAACTACGTACGCAGAGCCGTGCCTACGATGCCAATCTAGCGGCAATTTGGAATGAGAATTTATTTCTGCAACGCACTTTCTCGTGGCAACAAGAATTGGACGACAGAATAAGGTCGTTGACCCTGGAGCAAGTCAACGCCGCGTATAAAGCCGCGATCGATCCCGGCAAACTCAGCGTATTCATCGCGGGCGACGAAACCAAAGTGGATGCGAAATAAAGGATGGCGAGCCGCTGCGGCGGCGGGTGTCTCCGTTAAGGCCATGAAGAGCCAATGCGAGGGAGCGTTGTCCCCGGATAGCGACCGCGGGAAACAAGGCGATTGCTATACTCTCGCGCCTTTACGGGAGCGACGCCTTGACTATTCAGAGCTGGTTAGAACGCGATGCCGCGGTGGTATGGCACGGATTCACGCAGATGGAGTGTTATGGAGGCAATCAACCGTTGGTCGTCGAGCGCGCGGAAGGCCGTACGCTGATCGACGTGGAGGGCAAGCGCTATCTCGATGCCATTTCGTCGCTGTGGGTGACGACGCTGGGCCATCGCGTCCCCGAACTTGATGCCGCCGTGCAGGAACAGCTTGGCCGCATTGCGCACTCCACGTTGCTCGGCAACGGCAACCGCATCGTCATTGAATTTGCAGAGGCGCTTGCCAGGGTCGTTCCCGTCGACCGCCCGCATATCCTGTTTGCTTCCGACGGTGCCTGTGCGGTGGAGCAAGCGCTTAAAATCGCCTTTCAATATTGGACCAATCGCGGCACGAAGAATCGAACGACGTATCTTGCCTTTGGCGACGGTTATCACGGCGATACCATCGGCTCGCTGTCGCTCGGCGGCGGCGGATTCGGCACGGGAATTTTCGATCCGCTTCGTTTCGACGTGCTGCGCGCTCCTTCATATGCGCATCCCGAGGCGCTCGATGCGGCGGTACGAATGGTCGAACAACACGCCGCGAAACTCGCCGCTGTCGTCGTGGAGCCGCTCGTGCAAGGCGCGGCGGGCATGTTGATCGCCGATCGTAAGAAATTTCGCAACTTGTCCGAAGCCTGCAAGCGCAACGACGTACTGTTGATTTGCGATGAAGTCGCGACCGGGTTCGGGCGCACCGGTGCTTTGTTCGCGTCGGAGCTCTGCGAGCTCACGCCCGATATCCTCTGCCTGGGCAAGGGGATTACCGGCGGTTACTTGCCCATGTCTGCGACCGTTGCCTCGCAGAAGGTGTTCGACGCGTTTCTGGGCGCCGACTTGAGCGAGCGCACGTTTTATCACGGCCATTCGTATGGCGGTAACGCCCTCGCGAGCGCGGTCGCGCTCTGCCATCTCAAGCTTTTGCAATCGGGGAACGTGCTCGACAATGTCAGCGAACGTTCCGCGCAGTTGAGCGCTGCGCTCGAAAATCGAATTAAGCCGCTGACGTCGGTGTCGGCGATCCGGCTTTGCGGCTTGATGGGCGCCGTGGAAGTCAAACACGATGAGCCGCTCTTTGCGCGCAAAGTCTGCGCCGCCATGGTTCGGCGGGGCGTCTTAAGTCGTTCGATGGGAAAGGTCATCACTATCGTGCCGCCGTTAACGATCACGGCTTCCGAAATCGAACTTATTGTTTCTACGCTTCAGGCGTCGATCGCCGAGATTGCCGGATGAGCGAGTGGCAAGAGCGCATCGACTCGCAACTGCGGCGCTTGCGAGAGGTCGATCGATGGCGTCTGTGCAGGCCGGTCGAGACCGCCGTCGAGAGCGGTAACACGCGTATCCACATCAATGATCGCGACTACATTTCGTTCGCGGCCAACGATTACTTGGGCTTGTCGATGCATCCGAAAGTACGCGCGGCCGCGCGCGAAGCCATCGATCGTTTCGGCGCCGGTTCCGGCGCATCCCGACTAGTCACCGGAACGAGGTCGCTGCATCAGCAGCTTGAAAGCGAGTTGGCGCAGTACTATGCGGTCGAGGCGGCGCTGGTATTCTCTTCAGGGTATAGCGCGAATATCGGCGTGATCACCGCGCTTGGTGATCGCGACGTCACTATCTTTAGCGATGAATTGAATCACGCCTCCATTATCGACGGTTGCCGGCTCGCCAAAGCGCAAGTGCTTGTCTATCGGCACAACGACGTGGCGCACTTGTCGTCCTTGCTGGCGCAGACCACCGGCGCAAAGATGGTCGTCACGGAAAATGTATTTTCCATGGACGGCGACGTCGCGCCGCTGGACGAGATCGTGCCGCTTTGCGTGAAGCATCGCGCCTTATTGATCGTCGATGAAGCGCACGGTGCGTTGCAGCCTCCCGTCCGCACCGATCCTGTTCTTAATCCCGGCTTGGATTTCATACGGGTCGGTACCTTGTCGAAGACCTTTGGCGCACTTGGCGGTTGGGTGGGCGGCTCGCGTGGCGTGATCGACTGGCTGGTTAACGCGGCGCGCTCATTTATTTTCACCACCGCGCTCACGCCTGCAGACACCGCTGCTGCGCTGGCTGCGTTACGAATCTACGCGGCAGAGGAAGGAGAGACGTTGCGCGCCAAACTTACGTCACTGGTGCAGCGGCTGCGAGTTGGCCATCGAACGCCTATTATTCCTATCGTAGTCGGAGCAGAAGAAGCGGCGTTGAAAGCTTCGCAGGCGCTTTTGAGCGAAGGTATCTATGTGCCTGCCATTAGGCCGCCCACGGTTGCGCCCGGGTCGTCGCGATTGCGAGTTACGCTTTCTGCGCTCCACGACGATGCAATGATCGTCCGGCTAAAGGCGGCCCTGCAACGTACCGGGCTTTCCCCATGAGCTATGACGCCGGTGGCCGGCCGAGATATTTGGTGGCGGTGGTGGGCACGCAGACGGAAGTGGGCAAAACGTGGTTTGCTGCGCAGCTCTTGTTGCTGGCGCGCCGCCATGGAGTATCGGTCGCTGCTCGCAAGCCCGCACAGTCCTTCGCTGAAGCGAACGAAGTCGAGCGCAGCGACGCCACCGATGCGGATCGACTTGCAGCCGCCTCGGGCGAATCGCCGCTTGCCGTTTGTCCGGCGCATCGTTCTTATCCCGTTGCCATGGCGCCGCCGATGGCGGCCGACGTATTGCAGCGTTCCAAAATATATCTGCGCGATCTCTGCGCTGAAATTTCCTGGCCGAATAAGGTGGAGCTTGGCGTGGTGGAAACCGCCGGCGGTGTTTGTTCACCGATTGCGCACGACGGCGACAACCTGGAGTTGCTGGCGTTGATCGAGCCCGACGACATCGTGTTGATTGCCGATGCCGGGCTTGGAACGATCAATGCGGTGCGTTCGTCGCTTTGCGCACTTGGCGATCGTTGCCCGACGACGGTCTTTCTGAATCGTTTCCGCGAGAGCGACGATCTTCATCGCCGCAACCGCGAGTGGTTACAGGCCCAATACGGCATTCAACCGCTCGTCGGCATCGAGGCGGTATGGCAGCGAATTCGCGAATCGATGCGGTAATTGGCCGTCCGGGGAACCCGGAACCTTTGAACAATGAAGCGGTTTAAATAGAACGACGGTCGTCGTTCTTTACTTGCGTCTCATTCGTAGCGAAGGAGAGTTCCATCAGTTTTACGGCGATCGCTCCGGCAACGTGGCCGACCCGTTCGGTCATGCTTGGATCATTGCAACGCATATCCATGACGTCGAGCCGAGGGAGATGCAGCGGCGTGCCGAGGAGTTTTTCGGCGGCGAGGCTTCTCAGGCAAAGCTTATTTAGTCAAGGGAAGTCTGGTTGGCTATTGAATGCCATCCCTGCCGGCCAGTAGTTCGGCAATTCTGGGCGGCACTTTTGAGTCTGGCACTCAAAAGTATCGATATTTTTATTCGCAAACGGTTGAAAACTCCACGCTGAAAATCGCTATGCTTTTTACTCGATGCCGATCGGCTATGAATAAGAGCAAAGCTCGTGGGGAAACATGCTGTCTGAACTTGAAATTGCCGCCTGGTGGGACGCGATGACGGCACAACAACGAATCGAGAAAGTGAAGGAACTCCAGGTGTGGAATCCGTCCGATCGCTGGCAAGTTGCCTGGGGCGACTTAAGTGCCGCTAATCGCCAGAAACTTTCCACCGTATTGGCGGGGTTGTTGCCGACCAAAAAGTAACTGCCTCGAACGCTAGGTCTCGGCCTAGGTCTCGGCGAATAGGGCAACGCAAGGGTTGCGCGATTCAGGCGGGCGGATCCTTCGCACGCGTGCGCGAGACCGCCGTCATCACCCCGACTCCCATGACGATTAAACAAGTGATGCCAATGTAAATTTGCGCAACGCCTGCGGCAACAAGCGCCCATCCTATGCCGATCAACAGCAGCGCCAGCCCGATCATATAAAGTGCGAAAGACATGCACGCTCTCCAGGGTAATGTCACTTAGTTGAACTGTAGGTCTGGGCGGTTTCGTGCTCGATAGGTAGGTGGCCGAGTATTGCGTAGGCGGCACCTGACGCCTAACTGGATGAAACCGAAGCTAAAGACCTACCGGCGGCGGAGAACCGACGACGGCTCGTCGCCGTATGCAATAATATTTCTCTCTCTAAAAGCTAACCGGCACGCTCCGGACTGAACGAACGTAAAAGGCCCCTCATGCCCCTCATTCTCGATGGAAAAATGTTGTCTCGGCAAATCGAAGCCGAGCTTGCCGTGCGCGTAGCGGCGATCAAGGAAAAGTCGAACGGCGTGACGCCCATCTTGGCCACCATTTTGGTCGGGGACGATCCCGCGTCGGCAACCTATGTGAGGATGAAGGGCAATGCCTGTGCGCGCGTCGGCATGGATTCGCTCAAGATCGTCTTGCCGGCGGCAACCACCACGCAGCAGTTGAGCGACGAAATCGACAAGCTCAACGCCAATCCGAACGTGCACGGCATTTTATTGCAGCACCCTGTGCCGTCGCACATCGACGAGCGCTTCTGTTTCAATCGCATTGCCTTGGAGAAAGATGTCGACGGCGTGACCGTGCTTGGCTTCGGTCGCATGGCGATGAACGAACCGGCGTACGGATCCGCAACACCGGCCGGCATCTTGCGACTACTTAGGCACTACGAAATTCCACTCGAAGGCCGGCACGCGGTGGTGATCGGACGCAGTTCGATTCTGGGTAAACCGGTCGCGATGATGCTGCTCAACGCCAATGCGACCGTAACGATCTGTCATTCGAAGACCCGTGGTTTGGCCGACATCGTTCGACTGGCGGACATTGTGGTGGGCGCCGTCGGTAAACCCGAGTTCATCAAAGGCGCATGGATCAAGCCCGGCGCCGTCGTCGTCGATGCGGGTTCTCATCCCGGGGGTGTCGGCGATATCGAATTGTCGGCGGTCATCGATAAATGCTCCGCCTATACGCCGGCGACGGGCGGCGTGGGCCCGATGACCATCGCCACGCTCATCACGCAGACGGTGGAAGCGGCGGAAAAGCGGGTTTGATACCGTTTTGAGACCGTCATCGGTCCGCCGCCTGCGCTTCTTTGCGTTGCAGGATGCAAAGTTCCTTTAAGAACGGCGTTTACAAGACAAAAGTCCAGATTCGTCGACGCCGAATGGGTTCGATCCAGCGGACTTCGATGCGCGTGTGTAGCACAATGCGCGTCCCGAAGTTGGACGAACTGACCGATGTATCTAAGAACGATCCTGGCCGCCGTGTCGCCGCTCCGCATACTGCCATTGACGGCGACGGCGCTGGTTTTCGGCTGCGCGCCAGACATCTCCGGACCGCTCAATCGTCCCGCCCAAGGTCCCGTCGAGGTATTGACTGCGACTCCGGCGACGAAGCCGCTCGCTGTCGAAATCGAGGCCGTAGGTACGGCGCGCGCCAACGAAGCCGTCGAAGTCACTTCGAAGGTGTCGAATCAAGTAACGGCCATTCGTTTTCAAGAGGGTAGTTACGTTAAGGCCGGTCAGGTGCTGGTCGAGTTGGACAACGATGAAGCGAAGGCAACCCTTGCCGAAGCGGAAGCAAATCTTGCGGAAAGCGAGCGTCATTTGGCGCGGACCCGCGACTTGGCGGCACGCCAAGCGCTTTCGGTATCCGAGCTGGATCAAATCGAATCCACCGTGAAAGCGAATCGCGCAAAAGTGGAGGGCGCGCGCGCGCGTCTCGCGGACACCGTCATCCGCGCGGGGTTTTCCGGACGCACCGGCTTCCGGCGGATCAGCGTGGGGAGCGTCGTCAATGCGGGAACCGTGATCACGACGCTCGACGACTCCTCGATCATTAAGCTCGATTTCACGATACCGGACACCTTTCTTTTTGCTTTGCGGCCGGGTTTGCCGGTGGTCGCCGGCACCGCCGGGCTTCGCGGCCGCACGTTCGAAGGCAAGATCACGAATCTCGACTCTCGCGTCGATCCGGTCACGCGGTCGATGTTCGTGCGCGCCGAAATTCCGAATCGCGACGGTGTATTGAAACCCGGCATGTTCATGACCGTCACTTTGCAGGGCGATGTCATGTCCGCGCTGGTGGTTCCCGAGGCCGCCGTCGTCCCCGAGCAAGGCCGAACTTTTGTTTTCGTCGTCGATGGCGCCGTGGCGCACAAGCGCGAAGTGACGACGGGACGGCGCAAGTTAGGCGAAGTCGAAATCGTCAAGGGACTCAAGGAAGGCGAGCGGTTCGTCGTCGAAGGCACGCAAAATCTTCGCGATAGGGCCGAGGTTCACGATCAAACTTCTGCGGACAAGGGCGTTACGAAGAATGCCGAACTCGAGAAGAATGCGCAGAGTGACGATGCGCGCGTCGTGCCGCCGTCGAACAAGCGGCCGGCCGGGGAGTGATCGGAATCCACCATGCGTATTTCCGAAGTCTCGATTCGCCGCCCCGTTCTTGCGATCGTCATCAGTTTGTTACTGACCATCTTTGGGCTCTTGTCGCTGGATCGGCTGTCGACACGCGAATACCCGGACATCGATCGCCCCGTCGTTTCGATCACCACTCGCTACAGCGGCGCCTCGGCTACGGTGATCGAAAACAAGATCACGCAGGTGATCGAGGACTCCGTCGCCGGCATCGAAGGCATTCTTAAACTCGAGTCGGACAGTGAAGACGAACGTTCCTCCGTACGCATCGAGTTCGACATCGGCCGCGACATCGACGCAGCCGCCAACGACGTGCGCGATCGCGTATCGCGCGTAATGAGTTTGCTACCGACGGAGTCCGATCCGCCGCAAGTCATCAAAGCGGACGCGAACGCCGAGCCGATCATGTCCGTCAGTTTCAGTTCGGACACGATGACCATGCTCGAAGTGACCGACTATGCCGAACGGTACATCGTCGATCGACTGGCGGCGGTCCCCGGCGTCGCGCGCGTCGGCATCGGCGGCGGCCGCCGTTATGCGATGCGGGTGTGGGTCGATCGCCAGGCGCTGGCCGCGCGTCGCTTGACGGTCAGCGATATCGAGTCTGCTTTGCGCCGCGAGAATATCGAATTGCCGGCGGGCCGGTTGGAATCCAACACGCGCGAGTTCTCGCTGCGCACGCTGGTCGGCCTTGGCACCGAAGCGGAATTTCGCAATCTCGTCATCTCGCGGGGGAACGACGGGCATCTCGTGCGTCTAGGCGAAGTCGCGAACGTGCAGCTCGCCGCGGAGAGCGAACGCACTATCACTCGGTTCAACGGACGGATCGGCGTCGGTATGCAGATCGAAGCGCAGTCGACGGGCAACACGCTCGCGATCGTGCGCGGCGTGCGCGCCGAACTCGAACGCTTGCGCGCGACCTTGCCGAAGGGCACGTACATGGGCATCGGCCAGGACAACGGCATCGCCATCGAAGCGGCACTGCACGAAGTGGTCATCGCCATCGGCTTTGCGCTGGTGTCGGTGCTGGCGGTGATCTATGGGTTCCTGGGTAACGTGCGCGCGACGCTGATTCCCGCGGTGACGATTCCGATTTCCATCGTCGCTTCGTTCACGGTGATGTACGCGCTGGGTTACTCGATCAATGTGCTTACCTTGTTGGGGTTGGTGCTCGCCATCGGGTTGGTCGTGGACGATGCCATCGTCGTACTCGAAAACGTGCATCGCCGCACAGAGATGGGCGAAACGCCGCTGGTGGCTGCCGTGCGCGGTTCGCACGAAATCGGCTTTGCCGTGATCGCGACGACCGCCACGCTGGCGGCGGTGTTCGTGCCCATTTCGTTCTTGCCGGGGGATCTAGGCCGGCTGTTTCGCGAATTCGGTTTCACCTTGGCGGCCTCGGTGCTGTTCTCGGCGCTGATCGCGCTTACGCTGACGCCCATGATGGCGTCGAAATTACCGGCGGACGCTTCACGCTCGAATCGATTTGCGCGCGCTGTCGAACATTTCTTCGAGAGGCTATCGGCGTCGTATGGCCGGCGCTTGCGAAACCTGATGGTGAGACCTTGGCTGGTGGTCGGCGGCGTCGGTGCCCTCGCCGCATTGGGAGCGTTCACTTTTCATTCGATTCCAACGGAGTTTGCGCCGTCCGCCGATGCAGGTCGGCTATTCATCGGCATGGAAGGTCCGGAAGGATCGAGTTTCGAATACATGAACAACTACTCGCTGAAGCTTGAAGCCATCATCATGAAGGAGATGGAGAAAGGCGACATTCAGCGTCTCACGATGCGAGTGCCCGGTGGGGGCGGCGGTGCTGCCGCAGGCGACGTGAATTCCGCCCGCGGCGGCATGATCTTGGCCGATTGGCATGAGCGGGACCGCTCGGCGCAGGAGATCGCCAATGCAATCATGAAAGAGGCGCGCAAGTTGCCCGGCGTTCGCGTGAACATCGTGATGCCGAGCAGCCTCGGTCGCCGCGGTTCCAATCGACCCTTCGAGGCGGTGATCGGCGGCCCCGACTACGAAAGTTTGTCCAAGTGGTCCGCGCAAATGCTCGCCGCCGTTCGGCAGAATCCGGGATTCAAAGACGCCGACACCAACTACAAGGAACGCAAACCGCAGTTGCGCGTATCGATCGATCGCGATCGTGCCGCCGATATGGGCGTGTCGCTGCAAACGGTGGGGCATACGCTCGAAACCGTGCTCGGTTCGCGCGTGGTGACGCGCTATGTCGACCGCGGCCGCGAATACAACGTCGTTCTGCAAGCGCGCGACGACGCGCGGCAGACCGTCGACGATCTCACCAATATTCAAGTGCGCTCCGATCGAACCGGCGAACTCATTCCCTTGTCGAGCGTGGTGAAGATCGACGAGACGTCCGGCGCCATGCGCCTCAGCCGGTTCAATCGTACGCGTGCCATCAAGATCCAGGCCGGTCTCGCCGACGGCTACACGATGGGCGAGGCGATCAAGGCGTTCGAAACTGCGGTGGCGAAAGAGCTTCCTTCCGGTGCTGCACTGATGTGGGACGGAGAAAGCGCCGAGTACACGCGGTCGGGTCGGCAGCTGTATTTCACCTTTCTCTTTGCGCTCGCGATCGTCTTCCTGGTGCTAGCCGCACAGTTCGAAAGCTTCGTGCATCCGATGATCATCATGGTCACCGTGCCGCTCGCGTTGATCGGCGCCGTGTTCGGCCTGAAGCTCTATGGCATGTCCATCAATATTTTCAGCCAAATCGCTGTCATCATGTTAATCGGCATCGCGGCGAAGAACGGGGTACTGATCGTCGAATTCGCGAATCAACTGCGCGACCGCGGCGTGGAGTTTTTCGACGCCGTCGTTGATGCTGCCATGACGCGGCTTCGTCCCGTGTTGATGACGAGCCTGTGTACGGCGTTCGGTTCGCTGCCGTTTTTGTTTGCAACCGGCGCCGGTGCGGAACAGCGCCGGCCGATCGGCATCGTCGTTTTCTACGGCACGCTCGTTTCCGTCTTTCTAACGCTCCTCGCCGTGCCGGCGGTGTATTCGATTTTTGCGCGCAAGACCAAATCGCCGGAGCACGTGAGCCGATTGGTGGATGCGTCATTGCAGGACAGCGTCGCGCGTCGCGACTGATGCGCAGCTCCTAATTTCAATCGCGCTCCGACGCTCGCTCTGACGGCAAATCAAAACCTGCGTCGTTTGGGGCAACGCGAGTTGCCGTAGATAGCCCCGAATCCCGTGTCAGCCAGCCCAGAAGCCGTACTTCGCGTAGGAATCGGCTGACGGACTTTAGTCAGCGTTTTCCTGCTTTTGCATCGAGCCACCCTTTATTTCTTCATCTTTCAGCCGTTTACGCCGGATAGCTTGGCGTTTAGTTAAAGGATGACCTATGCAGCACATCGTTTTACTCGAGGACGATGCCCTCGATGCCGACTTGATCCAGCGCACGCTGGCCCGCAATAACATCGCCGTCGCTATCGACGTAGCCGATAGCCGCCGACGATTCGAGCAATTACTAGGACGCACCCGGGTCGACTTGGTGATCTCCGACAGTGCCGTCAACGGGTTCACTGCCTTGGAGGCGCTGGTATTGACGAAGGTCATGCAACCGCAGTCGAGCTTCATCATCGTTTCCGGCGGCATCAACGAAGAACGTGCCGAACAAGCACGCCGTCTTGGTGCGATCGATTGGGTGCGCAAGGATAATTTGCCGCAACTTCCCTCGCTGGTGCGCATCGCCTTGGAGGCCGCCGAAGAGATCGGTTATGCCGCGTACGCTCAACCGGCCAGCGACGTCATTGGCGACCGTGCCGCGCGGCGATTGGTTAAAGCCGTCACGGAGTTGTCGAAAGCTCGAGACCTGCAGACCGTCCAACAGATCGTGCGTAGCGCGGCTCGCGAAATTAACGGTGCCGACGGCGCGACCTTCGTACTGCGCGACGGCGATTTTTGCCACTATGCAGACGAAGATGCCATTCAACCGCTGTGGAAAGGCCGGCGTTTTCCGATGGCAACCTGCATTAGCGGCTGGGCGATGAAGCACCGTCGTCCCGCCGTCATTCCCGATATCAGCGTGGACGCACGCATTCTTCAAGACGTCTATCGGTCGACATTCGTCAAGAGTTTGGTGATGGTGCCGATTCGAGCCGATGCGCCGATCGGCGCAATCGGCAACTACTGGGCGACGCCACGCGTGCCGACCGATGCCGAAGTGCGATTCATTCAGGCGCTGGCGGATGCGGCGTCGGTTGCGATCGAGAACGTGCGTCTTTATCGCGAACTCGAGGAACGCGTCGAATGTCGCACTCGCCAATTGCTCGAGTCGAATCGATCGCTCGAGGAATTCAGCTATTTCGTGTCGCACGATTTGCGCGCGCCGATTCGGCATGTCAGCGGCTTTGCCAATCTCTTGGAAGAAGAGTTGGGCGTCGTGCCGGCTGCCGCGCAGCAATCGATCGATAAAATTAAGTCGTCCGCCATCACGATGAGCGCCATGCTCGAGGGCTTGCTGGCGCTGGCTCAGCTAGGCGTGCAAACGCTTGACCCGCACGCGGTCGATATGAACGCGCTGGTGAAGGACGTTGCGCAAACCGTGCGCGAGGAAACGGATTTGCCGGTCCAGATTCTCATTGGCGAATTGCCCGCTTCGCGCGGCAGCGAAGTTCTGCTGCGCCAAGTGTGGACCAATCTGTTGACGAACGCGGTGAAGTTTTCCAGTAAGCGGGTGACCCCCATGATTGCCGTCGGTTGCGAGCGGTGCGAGGGCGAAGTTCGCTACTTCGTGCGTGACAACGGAGTGGGTTTCGATATGGCGCAGTCGGCCCGACTGTTCAACGCGTTTCAACGCGCGCACTCCGATAAGGAATATCCCGGCACCGGCGTCGGCCTTGCGATCGTGAATCGCATCGTTGCGCGGCATGGGGGGCGCGTGTGGGCGGAGTCGCAACCGGATCGCGGCGCTACCTTTTATTTCACGCTGGCGCACGACGATACCGGCGGCGATGATGACTTCGAATTGGAAGGTTAAGGAGAGCAGCTAGCTACTAGCCGCTAGCTACCTAGCCAGAGAAGAAGAAAAGGGCAGTGACGGTACTTAGTGTGTCTATCTCACGTTCTATGGAGTCTAGAGAGATCGTTCCGACTCTGGCTAGCCGCTAGTAGCTCCTTAAATTTTCCGCGGCACTGCCAGGAGAAGGACGCCGCCGACGATGGCGCCAATGCCGGCCCAAAAAGGAATGTTTACGCGTTCTTGCTCTTTCACTTCCAGGTGCAGCGGACCGATGTGGGTGGAGTGGGTTTCCTTGGTGTAAGTGAAGCCGCCGTACACCAACCCAAGAAGGCCGCCGACGATAAGAATAAGAGCCGCCAATTTACTGCCGTTCATTGGATCTCCAGGTTGCTTTTCCGACTGAGTCGCATCGCTCATTAGCTAACCGCTCAATTGGCTAACTTCAGAGCGGTCGTCGCCCGCTGATTATTCGAGCGAGAATCATCACGATCGCGACGACCAGTAGGATGTGAATGAAGCCGCCGATCGTGTACGACGACACCATGCCCAACAGCCAGAGCACGATAAGAATGACTGCAATGGTTTCGATCATGGCTTTCTCCCGCGGAGCTGTAACTTCTGCGCTGCCTTAAGGTAGGCGCGTGTTTTCAATGCGGCTCAAGAATACGCGTGCGGCGGAAAAAGCTATGTACGGTGCCGTACAGTAGCGGCGAATGGTTGGCCGATAGCGCGATCGCCTACAAAGAGAGTGAGCGGACGCCGACAAAATGTGCGGCATAGGCTCGTCCATTAAGGCTCCGTAATTTGACTTTGTTTCCCTTAAGCCAACGCGCTTAATTAGAAACTCGAATTTGCTCGTTACAGAATTCAAGGCCGTTCAAGGCTTGTGATTGCACTCTCATTCCGCTGCGACGCTGCCGGACAGGTTGCATCGCTTATTTAGGTAGGAAGCAGAGTTTGTGCCGAGGAGTTACGTAACGTGGATACTCAAACCTTACCCGCTATTGGTCTTGCAGATACGATGACCCGTGCGCTGACGACGCCGTCTTCGTCATTGCTCTCTGCGGCGAAGCCGCGTATTCGAATACTGTTGAGCGTGATGGGCGGACAGATCATGCGCGGTCACATACTGGATATCGGGCTGGACATCGGCGCGGATCGGCTCGCGGTGTCGGTGCCTTCCGTAGTCGAGCCGGAGCAAGAATGCGCCGTATTCTTCGATTTGGCTATCGACGATCAGCTCTATGTCATTACGGGAACCGGTCGCGTCAAAGCCTGCACACCGAACGAGAAAGGCGGCTTCCGCACCGATATGAGTCTCACCGTGGCGAATGAAAAATCGCGGCGTGCCTTGGAGAAGTTTTTTGGCCGAACCCCGCGCAATTTTATTCAATAAGGTCGATTCGATGACATTCGGGGCTCAACGGCGCTTCCGTCCTAACAGTCGGTCCGTCGACCATGCGCCCGAGCCATAAATAAACAACATTGCGAGCATGAAGCCCCACAGCTCGTGTTGACGCAATCCGGCGAGGCCGTCGTCCTTCGAGAACTCGTGCCAGTACGACACCACGGCCATTAGGTTGACGAAAAATAAGCCGAGCGACGGCAGTCGGCCGCCGAGCCCGACGATCAATAGCGCGGAAAAGATCAATTCTCCGGCGGTTCCCGTAACGGCGCCCCAAAACGGCGACAGCAGAGGAACGCGGTATTCGGATTCGAATAACGAAATCGTTTGTTCCCACGACGTGATTTTGAGCCAGCCCGACTTTAGGAATATCGAGCTTACGTAGAGACGAGTGAGGAGCGCGAACGGCGACTGGAGTAGATCGGCGAGTTTGGCGATGCCATCGAGCGAACGAGTCACGACAGGGGGAGCATTCATTACTTTTATTCCGGTTGGGTTGGATTTGGCATCGATGGACCAGTGGACCGAGCGAATGTGCAAGTTATTACGACTTCGTAGAGAAAATAAAGCGGCGGGATCGATCTTTGGGTACCCTCGCCCCAACCCTCTCCCGGTTGTGGGACGAGTTCGAGATAATGCTCCAACGACTCTTAGTGTGTCGTTGGACCGAGCCGAGCGACAATGCAGGGATAGCACTGTCCGAGGTCGGACAGGAGTTGCCTTCGACGGTCGCGCAAGGCGCGGGTGAGAGGGCTTCTTCATTCTTAATAAGAACCGAGAGAGATAAATGAACTCCGATCCCGCCGCCGTCGGTTTCGATGCCGTCCGCCTCGAACGAATTACCTCGCATCTGAGCAAGAGCTACATCGATCCCGGAAAAGTCGTCGGCTGTCAAGTCTTGGTGGCGCGTCGAGGGCAGGTCGCCTATCTCAAATCGTTCGGCGACATGGACCGCGAGCGCGCGCAAGCCATGCGCGACGACACGATCTTCCGCATTTATTCGATGACCAAGCCGATCACGTCGGTTGCATTGATGCAGCTTTACGAACAAGGGTTGTTTCAGTTGAACGATCCCGTTCACCGCGTCATTCCCGCATGGCGCGATTTGCAAGAATACGTAAGCGGCGAAGGTGCGGCCATGGAGACCCGCTCGGTGCAGGAACCGATTACGTTTCGACATTTGCTCACGCATACGTCGGGCTTGACCTACGGCGGCAGTTTCGCGTTACTGACGACCGATCATCCGGTGGACCGCATGTACGGAACGCTGGGGATCTGCCGCGACCCGTCGGAGACGTTGCAATCGTTCGTGCAGAAGCTGTCGCGCGCGCCGCTTCGCTATACGCCGGGCAAGCACTGGATGTACTCGTATGCGACCGATGTTTGCGGATACCTGGTCGAAGTGTTGTCGGGAAAGCGTTTCGATCACTACTTGCAGGATCACATTTTCGATCCGCTCTGGATGAAGGACACCTCGTTCGCCGTACCCGCCGCAAAAGCCAGCCGCTTTGCGGCTTGCTATCAACGCGAGCCCGACAAATCGCTGACGCTGATCGACGACCCGCTGAAGAGCGCCTATTCGACGACGCCGAAATTTTTCGCGGGCGGCAGCGGACTTACCAGCACCACCGCCGACTACTATCGCTTCTGCGAAATGCTTCGACGCGGCGGCGAGCTGGACGGCCAGCGCATCTTGGGTGCGCGCACGCTCAAGCTAATGACCATGAATCATCTTCCGGGAAGCGTCGATCTCACCAAGCTGGCGCTCGGGTCATTTGCCGAAACGGCTTATAGCGGTGTGGGATTCGGATTGGGATTCGCAACTACGTTAAGCGAAGTGACGGCTGGCGCCTTTGGCGGCGGGGACTATTTTTGGGGTGGACTCGCTTCCACCCTGTTCTGGATCGATCCTAAGGAAGATCTCATCGTCATCTTCATGGCGCAGTTGATTCCTTCCGCCACTTTCAATTTTCGCGGCCAGCTTAAGAACATTATTTACTCGGCAATGGTGGACTAGCGGAACACGGGTTGTTTTTCTGGCATTTCTTGCCCCCTCTCGCCTTGCGGGAGAGGGGGCCGGAAACATCGATGCTTAACTTAGCGCCATTCGTTTTGAGATAGGCTCCCGATAACCGACCTATATCCACTTCGCCTTTCTTAGCAGATAGAACACGACCGCATCGATGCCGATCATGGCGCCCCAGGCGATCCCATAGCCGTATTTCCAATGCAACTCGGGCATGTGATCGAAGTTCATGCCGTAGATGCCCACGATCAAGGTGGGAATCGCAATCAAGGCGGCATACGCGGCGAGGCGCTTCATGGTCTCGCTTTCCTGCAACGTGATCATCGATAAATTGACGGAAATGGCGGTCGCGATCGTGTCGCGCACCGTCTCGATGGTTTGATTGAGGCGTTGCAGGTGGTCGGAGATGTCGCGGAAATATTCCTGCATGCCGACGCAGGCCTGCGGCACGCGGGTGCCGGAGAGATTGGTCAAAGCATCGAGCAGCGGGGCGACTGCGTGCTTACTGGCGGTGAGCTTTTGTTTGAGCGCGTAAAGCTGTTCGATATTCTCGCGCGGCGATTGATTGGCGAAGATTTGTTCTTCGATACGCTCCAGTTCCGTTTCGATGCTTTGAATGACCGGAAAATAACGATCGACGACGGCGTCCATGAGCGCATACAGGACGTAGCCCGAGCCCCTTTCCAGGAGGTCGGGTTCCTTCTCGCAGCGTGTGCGCACGTCTCGAAAGCCTTTTTGCGCGCCTTTGCGGACGGACAGGATGTAGTTGCGGCCGACGAACATATGCAACGCGCCGACGCGGAGTTCGGCGCCGTCTTGCTCCAGCATTTGCAGCACCGCGAACAGCGAGTCCCCGTATTCCTCGATCTTGGGCCTTTGCTCGCCGTGGCTAGCATCTTCGATCGCGAGCGGGTGGAGATCGAATTCCTCTTGCATGGAGGCGAGCGTCGCTGCATCGGGTTCGTAAAGCGCAACCCACACGAAGCAGTCCGATTTCGCGACGTACTCATGGATGTGTTGCGGTTCGATATCCGCAATCTTTCTCCCGTTCTGATAGACCACGCAGCGAATCAGCATTCTTCCACCCTCGACGACACCTCGCATCAAAGCCAGCGAGTGTACGGGAGAGCCCACCGTCTAGCTACATGGAGTCAGTGGATCGGACCGTCCAACTGCATCGTCTGCCGTTGCTGTTCCTTACTAGTCGTTCAGGCAGAGGGGGAATCTGGAGTCAATCATGGGTGACCGAGCGAATTCGCCGCCATTTTTAGAGGCGGTGCCTGCATCGCCGCTTCAGGGGCGGGCGTTGGCGAAACCGCGTCGAACTCCGTGGCCCAGTGGCTTTCGTGGATGTGCTGCCCGAGCATTTCCGGCGTTATCAGAACGACGCCTTGGTTGGTTAGATGAAAGCGCTGCGCATCAGCGTAAAGGTCGACACCGGCAACGAAGTGATCGGGGATGCGGCAGAATTTATCCACGATCGCGCGCCGCAGCGTGACGTGCCTTCCGATCTCGACTTTGGGAAGGATGATGGAGTCTTCGATCGAGCTATGGCGCTCGACGACGACGTTGGCGGACAAAAGCGAGCGCCTAACCGTGGCGCCGCTGACGATGCAGCCGCTCGAAATCAGCGAATCCATCGCCTGGCCGCGCGCGTTCTCGTCGTCGAAAACGAATTTCGCCGGCGGCAATTGTTCCTGGAACGTGCGGATCGGCCAGCGGCGATCGTATAAATCCAATTCGGGAATGACGGTGGTCAGGTCGATATTGGCCGCCCAGTAAGCGTCGACTGTACCGACATCGCGCCAATACGGCGCGCCGTTCACCATGTTCACGCAACTTCGTTCGTAACGATGCGCATGAAGACGGGTGCGGTGGATGAGCCGCGGCAGAATATCGTGGCCGAAATCGCGGCTCGAATCGCTGCGCGATGCATCTTCGCGCAGCAAGCGGTAGAGGAACGACGCGTTGAACAAATAGATGCCCATGCTCGCCAGCGCGCGATCGTGCGAGCCCGCCATGGGCGTGGGCCGCGCCGGCTTCTCGCAAAACTCAATGACTTTGTCGTCGCCGTCGATTTCCATCACGCCGAAAGAAGAAGCCTCGGCAAGCGGGACCTCGATACAGGCCACGCTGGCTTCCGCGCCGGCCGCCACGTGTTCCGCAATCATTACCCCGTAGTCCATTTTGTAAATGTGGTCGCCGGCTAGCACCAGAATGTATTGCGGCGAATCGAGGCTGATGATGTCCAAGTTCTGATAAACCGCATCGGCCGTGCCTTGGTACCACTGGTCTTGAATCCGTTGTTGGGCTGGCAATAGGTCGATGAATTCATGGAGATCGGCATCGAGAAAGCTCCAGCCGCGGCGAATATGTTGAATCAAGCTGTGCGCTTTGTACTGGGTGACGACGCCGATCCGGCGCACGCCGGAGTTGACGCAATTGCTCAATGCGAAATCGATGATGCGGTGCTTGCCGCCGAACGGGACCGCGGGCTTGGCGCGCCAATCGGTCAACTGCTGCAATCGTGTGCCCCTACCCCCTGCCAAAACGACCGCATACGTTCCTCTGACGAGAGGCGCAATCGACGGGGAACGATGTTGTTCGGCTTGAACGCAGGTTCGATCCCTGGTTCGATCGCCGGCGGCGCGTAGCTGGGGGAACACGCGTGTATCCATAGTTATTCCTCTTGACCGAGTCTTTTTAGCGAATCGTGGTCGTAACCTCGACGAGCTAGGGCGGAACATAAGGAAGGCGGCCGGAAGGCGGCAATGCGCAGAACGGGCACAAGGGCGGTTAGGTTACTCTTCGCTATTCGATTGCGTACTGGGAGATTTGCCTAAAAGCCACGCATCCGCTGGAGTCTCTGTGCGTAGATCGTCGCGTGTAGATCGTTGTGTCAACGCTTCGTGTCGTCCAAAAGTTCCTCGCTTCGTAGTTGGGTATACTGCGCCCTCGGAAAATCGGGCCCGACATGTCAACTCGCCGACCTCATAAATTGCCCCATAGATTGATATGGCTGCTGGTCGCGCTGCTCTCGCTCAGAGGGTTAGTGCCGGCCGGCTACATGGTCGATGTGGACCGCGGGGGATTGTCCCTGGTTGTCTGCGGGAGCGGCATCTATTCGGCGACCGCACAAAAACTACCCACCGCGCCCGTAGATTCCAGCGCCCATGGTGAACATCGACATCACCATGAAGGCGACGAAGATGGATCGGCAGGCTCGGCGTACGTAGGTGCGGATCACTCCATTTGCCCGTTCGCGATGGCTGCCGTTGGTGCCCCAGCGCCCGATCAATTCGGCACGCGCGGCGTTGCTGAGGTTGTCATCGGCCATCTGGCCGCACAGGCGTTCGTTTTCCTATCATCGTTTGGTCCCTCCCGTGCACAGCAGTCGCGTGCACCCCCGTTCTTCTCTTAAAGATTAGTCGCCGTCGCCGTTGCTTTGCCCTTTAAGGGGTTGAGCGCGTTTGCGGGACGGCTGCATGTGCGGCCGTTCATGCCATAACTACTAAGAGAGAACCATGACGAGATATCGATGCGCTGTGTTCATGCCGCTGGCATGTTGCATTGCGTCTACTGTTTACGGAGCCAGCGAAGCCGATTCGAGCGAACGCCTTGTACGCGAGCGATCGCTCTCGGAGGTGGTGGTCATCGGCAACCGGCCCACGTCCTTGCCCACCGAAATACCCACCACCCTTGAAGGAATTACGGAGCAGGAGATTGCGGAAACCATCAACGCCACCGATGCGGAAGATGCGCTCAAGTATTTTCCGAGCTTGTTGGTGCGCAAGCGCTACATCGGTGATTACGATCACGCGGTCCTTGCCACGCGCGCTTCCGGCACGGGTAACAGCGCGCGTTCGCTCGTGTATGCCGACGGAATTCTATTGTCGAATCTCCTTGGGAATGGAGCGAGCTTCACACCGCGCTGGGGGTTGGTCACGCCGGAAGAAATAGAGCGCGTCGATGTCCTGTATGGGCCGTTCTCGGCCGCGTATCCCGGCAACTCCGTCGGCGCCGTGGTCGACTACATGACGCGCATGCCGATGCAACTCGAAGCGCATGTTCGTGCGGGCGGATTCACGCAAGAATACCGGGATAAGAACTACGGCATCGACGGCCGCTACTCCGGCCATCAAGCCAGCATTTCGTTGGGAAACAAGATCGACCGGTGGAGCTGGTGGATGAACTTCAACCGATTGGTCAGTGACAGCCAGCCGATCACGTTTACGACCAAACCTCTGTCGACAGCGATGACCAGCCTCGCGGGATTATCCGTGACGGGTGCACTACCGTGGCTTAATCCGCGGAATCAACCTGGGTGGATTCTGGGCACGGGTACGCAAACGCACAGCGTGCAGGATCATGCCAAGTTGAAATTGGCGTACGATTTCGCCGACCTAGTGCGCATAAGTTATACGTTTGGAGCATGGCGTAACAATTCGGAGCGCGACGCCAAGTCGCTGCTGCGCGATGCGGCGGGCAATATGGTCTATACCGCATCGACCGGCGTCAACATCGACGGTCGAGTCTACTTGCTGGCGCCGACCGATTTTTCCATCAGCAATGGCGACCTATTGCATGTCATGCACGGACTGTCGGTCAAGACGCATGGAGATGCCCATTGGAATTGGGAAGCGGTGGGCAGTCTCTATGAGTACGCGAAGGACGAGGTGCGTTCGCCGACGACGGCACTGCCCGATGCTCGCAGCGGAGGAGTGGGACGCATCGCAGACATGAATGGAACCGGTTGGGACACTCTCGCGGTGAAAGGCGTGTGGAGGCCGCAAGGAAAGGAGGGTGCGCACACCGTCGATGTCGGCGTTCAGCGAGATGCGCAACGGTTGCGCACGAACGTCTGGGACACCGGCAATTGGATTTCCGGTGCGCCTGCTGGTTTGTTTTCCGCATTCCAGGGCGATACGCAACTGATCAGTCTGTATGCGCAAGATGCGTGGTTCTTTGCCGATGCCTGGCGTACGACACTCGGTTTGCGAGTCGAGCGTTGGTCGGCAACTCATGGCGCGATCAATCGGGTGCCGGTTCCGAATGGAGAACGTTCGGAAATTTGGGTGTCGCCGAAAGCGGCCATTGCCTATCAACCGACCGACGAGTGGGCGCTCAAGGCTTCCGTGGGCCGTGCGGTGCGCAATCCGACCGTATCGGAGTTGTATCAAGGCAGTACCTCTGCAGGTGAAGTGGTCAACAACAATCCGTTCTTGCGGCCGGAGCGTTCGTACACCACGGAGTTGAGCGGTGAATGGCAGCAAGGCAAGCGTCGCTGGCGAAGCACGGTCTTTCACGAAGACACGCACGATGCGCTGTATTCGCAGCAGGCTGTCGGTTTCGACGGTCGTCTTATCAATACCGTGCAAAATGTCGACCGCATTCGAACGACGGGATTGGAACTCGTCTACGAGCAAGCGGACGCTGGGATCGACGGATTGGATTTAACCGGCAGCGTCACCTATGCACATTCGCGCATCGTCGAGAACAGCGGGTTTCCGGCGAGCGAAGGCAAGTGGCAACCACGCGTACCGGACTGGCGTGCGAATCTGCTGGCGACTTATCGAGTCGGCGAGTGGTCGTTGTCGCTAGGTATGCGCTACAGCGGCCGTCAATATAACTCGCTCGATAATGGCGATCCGAACGGTGAGTCTTATACTGGAGTCAGTAAATTCCTCGTCATGGACGCGCGCCTGCGTTATCGATTCACGCCGCAGTGGAATGCAGCGTTAGGCATCGACAATCTCAACGATGAAAAATACTGGAACTTCCATAACTATCCGCAGCGGACATTTATCGGGGAGGTGAGTTGGGATTGGTGAGGAAGAAGCTGCTAGCTACTAGCCGTTAGCAGCTAGCCAGAAGAGAGAATAGGCGGAGCTTTTATCTCGACGACGCTCGGTGTGTCGCTGGATACCCAGTGTTACGGCATTCTTTCTCTGGCTAGTAGCTAGCGGCTAGAAGCTAGTAGCTATTGGCTCGGAAACATCGAGAAATACGGCTCCGCCTCCTTGAGCGTGCGCGCGTAAGATGGACGTGTCATTAAGCGCTGCAGATACGCCATCGTATTTTTGTGCGTCTCGCCGAACGGCATCACTTTGTTTGCATAGAACAGAGCAGGCGCCGCCGCACAATCCGCTAGCGTAAAGACATCGCCCATAACCCAGGTCTTCTCGGCGATTTCCCGTTCGGTCATGTCGAGCGCCTTTTTCATTTGCGCTCTGGCTTCCTCGACGCCAAATGGATCTTTCTGTCCCGCAGGCCGAATCCGATCGCCGACGATTTTCTGCATGGGGTTGTGGATGTAGAGATCGAAGAATCGATCGCGCATGCGCGTTTGGCGGGCGAGGTCGGCATTCTCGGGAATGAGCTTGGCTCTTCCGGGATAGCACTGGTCGAGATACTCGATGATGACGCTCGATTCGGGAACGATGCGATCCTGTGCCGAGTCCTTCAGTACGGGGAATTTGCCGATCGGCCAGATTGCTAGAAATGCATTGCGCGAGGCTTCGTTGCCGAGGTCGACGAGCAGCGGCGTAAACGGCGTGCCGTTTTCGTACAAGGCGATCAATGCCTTGTGGCAGTACGACGAGAGCGGGTGATAGTAGAGCGTGAGCGACATTATTTTTTCTCCCCCTCGCCATTGGCTGCGGTCACCAGCGGTGGGCCGGAGAATTCCGCTTCGACGGCGATCTGCACTTCGTCGCTCACGCCCATGGCGGAGCCTGGTTCGGGAATGCCGGCCGCGATGCCGAATTCAGAGCGCTTCAACGTTCCGTTTGCCGAGAATCCGATGCGCGCGTGCGGGTCCATCGGATGGCCCGCGTATCCGCCGTTGAAGGTCGCTTCCAAGACGACCGGTTTCGTCTCGCCATGAAGAGTGAAGTCACCCGTAATGCGCACCTTATTGGCGGCGAGCGTTTCCACTTTCGTTGACTTGAATGTCATTGTCGGGAACTTCGCGGAGTCGAGCCACTGTTCGCCGATCAACGCATCGACAAAACCGGGTGGCGGGTTATCGAGATCCAGCGAACGCGGATCGACGCTTGCCGTCACGCTGGAAGCGGCAAGATTCGCCGGATCGAATTGCAACTGAGAATCGAAATTCCTGAACTTCGCCGTGTATTGGGAAAACCCAAGATGATTGACGCGAAAGATCAGGCTCGCGTGTGCCTTATCGAGCGTGTAGGCGCCGGCCGGTACGTTTACCGGTTGCGCCGCTGCCGCAACGGGCGCAGGGGCGTGCTCCGACGGGGACGGGTTCTTGGAGCAGGAAGTCAATACCAGTAAGAACGTAACCAGTGCAATGGTCGATTTCATTGTCTTCTCCGGGAAAATTTGCAGATATCGTGAATGATGGGATCAGGGCTGCGTGCGCTTCGATAAGTAGTCGTCCGGTCGTGCGAGGGTTTGCTTGCCACCCTCGACGGCGCCGAACTGTTTCACGTGCTTGAGCCGTGGTGACGCTGAGTCGATCGGCTGACATTTGGAAATCCACTCCTCAAGCAATCGGTCATTCGCAATCGATCATTAACTAAAAGATTACTTAACCGATTGGTAAAATACAAGACCCGGCTTTGCGTTTCTTGGCTGAGGTTTTGCCGACTACGTCATTTGGCGGTTGCGACCGCCAGGCCCTTTCAGTACTGTAAGTTAGCCCTTTGTGTTGAACACGAAACCTACCATGAAAAATCTCGTATCGTTTGTTTCGAAGCCATACCGGCTCGCGCCGCTTTTTTTGCTGCCGTCGCTTGCCTTTGCGCATCCGGGTCATGATGTGCGGGGCGGAATGTACGAAGGTCTGGTGCACCCGATCATGGGGATCGATCACTTGCTAGCGATGATTGCGGTGGGTATTTGGGCGATTCGTCGCGGCGGCGCTCTGCGCTGGCTCGCCCCCGCGACCTTCGTGACCTGCATGTTAATGGGTACCTTGTTAGGCGCGAGCAATGCGATCGATCTCCATAACGAGTCGCTTCTCGCTGGATCGGTTATGGCGTTGGGTCTCGGAATCGTTTTTGCGGCACGCATTCCCGCCACCATCGGTTCGATCGCGATCGGTGCGTTTGCCATCATTCATGGATTCACACACGGCGCCGAAGCGACCCACGGTGTCGATGTGGGTTACGTGACGGGGGTTCTGCTGGCGACGACGGCGCTGCATGTCATCGGTATCGCACTCGCTTTGGCGTTGCAACGTTCCTATGGAGAGCGAACGGTGCAAGGGTCCGGCCTGCCGATCGCTGCTGCCGGTGTCGCGCTGTTGCTAAGTTAAGCGAACCTTTGCTAGTCGACTCGGTAGCGCACGCCAACCGAAAAGGCACGCGGCGCACCTGGGGAATAGAACGTGGATTGCACCAGCGGCCGCTCGCCGTCGATGACCGGAGCTCCGAACGGTCGGGCAATGAAAGTGCCGTCGGTGCGCAATCCGGTCGGTCCAAGCTGCGCTCCCGTGTAGTATTTCTTGTCCAGCGCGTTGGTGATCTGCGCGAAGAGCGTCAGTGATCTCGTCGGTCTGAATTCGGAGCTCATGTTCAGCAGACTGTAGCCCGGTGTTTCGCCGGACCCTAGGTAAAAGACGCCGTCCGGTTCGTGAAGATTGTTTTCGTTGCCGCGCGCGAACGTTGGCGAGATAGCGATCGCGTCGACGGCAACGGAGAACCGATCGTTGATTGCATATTCGATAAATGCCTTGAACGTATGCCGCGGAATCAACGGAATGCGATCGCCGGGCTCGATGTCGATCGTTCCCTCGAAGCCCGCATTGCCGCTTTGTGCGACATCGTTGCTGCTGTTGCCCGTGCCGCCGAGTGTTTCTTCGCTGCGATAGGTGGCGTCGAGAAACGTATAGTTTGCGCCGACGGAGAAGGCGGCCCATTGCGTGCGGAATTCGAGCTCGATCCCTTGACGGAGCGTTTTTCCGAAGTTGGCGAAGTAGCCGAAGCCGCTTTGATCGTCGGCGACGAAGAGAATGTCGTCGCGGTTTTCCGTGTGGAAGATCCCGGCGCGCCAATCAAACTCGGCGCCCGCCGCTGCGCGCGCGCCGAGTTCCCATGTTGTCGAAACGACTTGGTCGAGAGGGGGATCGCCGGCGAGCGCGTTCGGTAATTTGCAGGGATTTTCCGGGTCTGCGCAACCGAGTTCGATGGCCGACGGCGCGCGGCTATTTTGATTGACTCCGGCGTAAAAGTTGGTGCCGGAAAACGGAGTGGCCGTCATGCCGATGGCAGGATTGAAGCGCGTGAACGTGTGATCTCCGGTGAGCGAACCGGCACCGGAAGGTGTAATGAGATCTTGAGCGTTCAACCTTGCGCGATAGTAGCGACCCGAGAGCGTGAGGTGCCAGTTATCGCGCAACGCTACGGTGTCGCTTGCGTAGAGGCTCCAAGTGCGTGTGTGGCCGACGAGTTCGACATTCGCATCGAAAGCATCTTCCGAATTCTGCGTGCCGTCTGCATAGGCACCGGGGCCGGAGGTGGTCGCAATGCTTCGATCCGCTTGCAGATAACCGAACTCGGTCGACTGTTCGAATTCCGCGCGGCTGCTTTCGACGGCGGTGCCGATGCTGAGTCGATGGTCGTGTTCGGCGATCGAGCCGCGGACTGACAACTGCGCCGATGCACCGAGGACCTGCTGCTTAGTGCCGGTGCGATTGACGAGTCCATTGCATTTTTCATTGGGCTCTTCGTTGCTTAGAACGTTGGCGATGCAGCGCCAATACGGGAACGGCGTGTTCGCGGCGGATTCGCCCGCTAACGGAAATCCGCTATAGCCTGCTGCAGCGAGCGTCGTTCGTTCGGCGGCGGTCGGCTGATAAAGTGCTTGATCGAGCGACGCCTCGTTAATGTCGCCGTTATAGGTCGAGGACTTAAGTTTGCGAAAATAGGCGTTGCCGGAGAGAGAAATGTCGGTCGCAAGTTGTTGCGCAATGCCCAACGAGACTAACGCAGAGCGATTGTCGGTAATGTCCGGTTTGGTATAGACGCTCGAATGGTCATTTGCCAGCAAGCGAAATTCCTGCATGGCATTGCCCTTCAAAAGGGACTTGGCCACGGCGGTGGTTAAGCCGAGATCGGTTTGCTCTCCCTGCCACTTCAGTTTTCCGAAGAGCTGATCCGATGACGAAGACGACTCGTCGCGCCAGCCGTTTTCTCGAAACAGATTGCCGGTGATGAACCAATTGAATCCATTGTCGGTGCGCGCGCCGTGGTCGACTTCGATCGAACGGCGGGCGTGACTGCCGTAGTAGGACTCCAGCGTCGTACCCGGATTAGAAAGGCCGCTTTTGGTTTGAATGGCAAGCGCGCCGCCCAGGGCATTCAACCCGAAGAGAGGATTCGAGCCGGGCACCAAAGTAATCGATCGAACCGCGCCTCGCGGAATCAAATCCCAACTCACCACGTCGCCGAACGGTTGGTTCATACGCATGCCGTCCATGTAGACCGCGAGTCCTTGCGGCGTGCCTAGCAATGGCGAGGCGGTGTATCCCCGATAGTTGAGGTCGGGTTGCAATGGATTGTTCTGCACGTCGTTGACGTAAACGCTGCCCATGAAGCGGTTCATGAACTCCGCGAGCGTAACCGAGTGACTTCGTTCGATCTTGTCCGAATCGGCCGTTTGCACCGGCGTCGGAATGCGGTCGCGCTGTACTTCGCCTCCCGGTAAAGGCACGGTGCCGACGACTTCAATTTCAGGCAGCGAGTTCGATCCCGAGGTTCTTGCATCGCTGGCTTTCGCGGTGCCGAAGCCAATGGTGCAAGCAGCAATACAATGCAAAGTACGGGTGAGGAAATGGATGGGCATAATCGTTATTGGCTGCGCGTTAACGCGGTGGAATCTTAAAGCAGGCGGTGCTTGGAAGGAGGGTCTTTTCCGACTTCATCGGAAAAGATTCCACAAGCCGAAGGGCGACGGCTGCACTTGCCGAACAGTGCATTTCCCCGCATTCCCGATCTGCTTAGTCGTTCCATGTCGCTGCGGCTTCTAGGTATCGCTAATTTGGTAAGGAGTGCCATCTAAACTGCCGGCGAGTACACTCTCGTCCGCGCCGACAAAGGCGCGAACTACAGAGCGAATCCACCATGCCGTTCCGCATCGTCGCTGCCTACTTCGGTCTCGCTCTCCTCATGAGCGCTTGCCAAAAAGAAACGGCGTCGCCTGCAGCAACCACAGCGTCTGCTTTCAAGCTCACGGCAGGCGTTCAAGACATCATGGCACTGCAGGTCGATCCTTCCGCCGACGCGATTTGGGAGTCGTTCGGCGTCGTCGTGACCAAGGACGGGACTCACGAGCACAAACCCGTGACCGAGGGAGATTGGGCGAAAGTACATGGGCATGCCCTAGTGCTCATCGAAGCGGCAAATCTACTGTTGATGGACGGCCGCCGCGTCGCCCGCGAAGGCGTGCAGAAACTGGAAGATCACGGCACTCCCGGCAATCTTTCCGCCGAGGAGTCGCAGCAGGCCATCGATGCGGATCGCCCGACATTCGTTTCGTTCGCGACGGCCCTGAGGGATGTCGGCAACGACATACTGAGAAACGTCGAAGCCAGAAACATCGATGCGATCATGGAGGCTGGCGCTGCCTTGGATCAGGTGTGCGAAGGCTGTCACTTGAAGTTCTGGTATCCCGGCCAGAAGATTCCTCGCTTCCCCAATGAAGCGCCGGAAGTCGACGCTGTGCCTCGCAGCTGATCGTCTTTGTCGAGGCTCTCGTTATCGAGCGTGCGACGCACGCAGCGTTTTTGCCGCCGACACCATGTTTCGCAGGGCGGGAATCACTTCGTTCCAGGTGCGCGTCTTCAGTCCGCAGTCCGGATTGATCCACAGTCGCTTGGCCGGAATTCGCTCGGCAGCCTTCTTCATTAGCTGCACGATTTGTTCTTGGCTAGGCGTGTTCGGTGAATGGATGTCGTAGACACCCGGGCCGATTTCGTTTGGATACTTGAAGTAATCGAAGGCATCGAGCAGTTCCATGTCGGATCGTGAAGTCTCGATGGTAATCACGTCGGCATCCATGTCGGCGATCGACGCGAGGATGTCGTTGAATTCCGAGTAGCACATGTGGGTGTGGATCTGGGTTTCGTCTTGCACGCCGTTCGCCGCGATGCGGAAGGATTCGATCGCCCAGTCCAGATAGTCTTGCCACTGAGTTTTACGCAGCGGCAGTCCTTCGCGAAGCGCGGCTTCGTCGATTTGGATCACGCGCACGCCGGCTCTTTCCAAGTCCAGCACTTCCGCGCGGATCGCCAGCGCTAGCTGATAGCACGACACCGAACGCGGTTGATCGTCGCGCACGAATGACCAGTTAAGAATAGTCACTGGGCCGGTCAGCATGCCCTTCATCGGTTTGTCGGTCAGCGACTGCGCAAACTGGGTCCACTCCACGGTCATCGCTTTCGGACGGCGGATGTCGCCGAACAAGATCGGCGGCTTCACGCAACGCGAACCGTACGATTGCACCCAGCCGAACTGACTGAAGGCGTAACCCTCAAGCTGTTCGCCGAAGTATTCGACCATGTCGTTGCGTTCGGCTTCGCCGTGCACCAGCACGTCGAGTCCCAGTGTTTCCTGCTCGCATACGCTGCGCGCAATCTCCGCCTGCATAGCGGCCCTGTAGCCCGCTTCATGCAGCTCGCCTGTTTTGTACTGGCTGCGCGCGTGACGAATCTCGGCGGTCTGTGGAAAGGAACCGATCGTGGTAGTCGGAAACATCGGCAGCTTTAGCAACGCCGCTTGTTTAGAGGCACGAGCGAGATAGGTGCTTTTGCGCTGGCCGAGTGCGGCATTCAATTGCGAAATCGCTGCTTTGACGGCTGGGTTGTTCACTCGAGGCGAGTGGCGACGTGTATCGACGGCGACTTGGTTGGCGGCAAGTTCGGCTTCGACGGATTCACGCCCTCGGTTCAGCGCGGCAGCCAGCACTTTCAACTCGTCGAGCTTTTGCAGCGCGAACGCCAGCCAGGACTTCACTTGCGGCTCGAGTTTCTGTTCGCGGGCAAGATCTACTGGTACGTGCAGCAGTGAGCAGGACGGTGCAATCCACAGTCGATCGCCCAGTTCCCTCGCCAGAGGTTCAAGCCAGGTTAGTGTTGCATTGAGATCGCTCTTCCAGATGTTCCGGCCGTCGATCGCTCCCAGCGACACGACTGTATCGACAGGGAGTTGCGCGATGACTCGCTCGATTTCGCTACGTGCATGGATGGCATCGAGATGCACGCCGGCTATCGGCAATGCGCATGCCAACGGCAGATTGTCCTCCAATCGGCCAAAGTACGTGGCGAGCAATACTTTGACGGGGCACTTTGCTAGCACCTGGTACGCCGTTGCGAACGCTGCCTGCCAACGTGCATCGAGGTCGGTGACTAACGCAGGTTCGTCGATTTGCACCCACTCGACACCTCGTGCGGCCAGCTCCCTGAGTAGTTGTGTGTACACGGGCAATAGTTTCGCTAGCAAATCGAGCTTGCTCGAGCCGTCCTTGGATTTACCCAGCCATAGATAGGTGACTGGGCCGATGATCACCGGCTTTGCCTTCACGCCTTGTTGCGCAGCCTCGTTCAACTGCTCCATCAGTTGCGTCGCATCCAAGGAGAATTCGGTAGCCGCACTGAATTCCGGCACGATGTAGTGGTAATTGGTGTCGAACCACTTGGTCATCTCGCCCGCTTGCACGCCACCGCAGCATTCGGCATGTTCCGTGTTTTGGTTGGCAGAGCGGCCGCGCGCCACGCGAAAGTAATTATCCAGCGCATCGCCGTGAAAACCCCGCACTCGTTCCGGCACGTTGCCCAGCATGAAACTCATGTCGAGCACTTGATCGTAAAACGCGAAATCGCCGACGGGTATCCAGTCGAGGCCGGCTTGATGTTGCCAGTGCCGTTGCCGTAGTTGCGCGCCTAGTGCTTCGAGTTCATCGCGAGAAGACCGGCCTTGCCAGTAGTTTTCCAGCGCGAACTTCAATTCCCGCTTGGCGCCGATTCGGGGAAATCCGAGATTGTGCGTGGTGACCATATCTTTAGAATCCAATAGTTTGGCAATGAGTAGTCCGCGGCCTTCGGTCGAGTGTTTTCAGGATCCTCAAAAACAAGGACGTTTTTGCGGAAGCCTACAGGGATGTATTCACGGCGGTCCTGAAAACACTCGACCGAAGACCGCGGACGGCAATCACGATTCCACTTGCTTTCAGCGATGAACGGATTGTTAATGCACAGCGTAAGGCTGTCGATTCCTCAAATAAAATGATATTAATTGAACGATCCATTAGCGCCGTTCATACATCGCCATGCTGGAAAAAATTCATTTGGCCATCGTTCAAGAAGTGCATCGCCAAGGATCGCTGACGGCCGCCGCGAACAAATTGCATCTAACGCAGTCCGCGCTGAGCCATGCGATTAAGAAGCTCGAGGAGCAACTGGGTACGGAAATCTGGAGTCGCGAGGGCCGTGCTTTGCATCCGACTCAAGCGGGAAATTACTTGCTGGCACTTGCCGATCGCGTACTGCCGCAACTAATCGAAGCGGAAGAGCGAATGCGCCAAATCGCGCGCGGCGAACGCGGCACGCTGCGCATCGGCATGGAGTGCCATCCTTGCTATCAATGGCTGTTGAAAGTCGTGGCGCCGTACTTGGCGAACTGGCCCGCGGTGGAAGTGGACGTAAAGCAGCGCTTCCAGTTCGGCGGGATCGGTGCGTTGTTCGCTCATGAAATCGATTTGCTGGTGACGCCCGATCCACTCTACAAGCGCGGATTGCGCTACGAGGCAGTGTTCGACTACGAGCAGGTGTTGGTGGTGGGTCGCAAACACGAATTTGCGGGACTGCCGTTCGTTGTACCGGAGCAATTAACGGACGAAGTGTTGATTACCTATCCCGTGGAGGTCGACCGCCTCGATATTTACGCGCAGTTCTTGACGCCGGCAGGGATTGCGCCGCGGCGGCACCGCGTTATCGAGACGACCGACATCCTGATGCAGATGGTGGCCAGTCATCGTGGTGTGGCCGCGCTTCCGCGATGGCTGGTCGAGGAATATGCCAACAAAGTGGAAGTCGCGCCGGTGCGGTTGGGGGCGGAGGGTATTGCCAAACAAATTTTTCTCGGGATGCGCGAGGCGGACGCGGGCATCGACTACCTAAAAGCCTTCGTTGTGCTGGCGCGAGCTTCGTCTTCATCGAATCGCCCCTAAATGGGTTGACGTCGAGTCTCCAACACAATATCTTGTGTCTACTCGCGGTGCCTTCCACTTCTAATGGTGAAAGGCCTAAGAGGGAATCCGGTGACACTCATATATATGTGTACCTAATTTATATGGGTCATTCCGGAGCTGCCCCGCAGCGGTAATTGGGAACGAACGATGCGCGTTTCTTCTCGCTCACACGAGAGGAAACAGGCACTGAGTGGCGACACTTGGGAAGCCGCATCCAGTAGGCGATCGCCAAAACGATAGAACGTTGCGATCAAAACCCATCAGCCCGAAGACCTGCCGTAGTCGTTGCGTCTTGTGGCGCGGCGTTTTGGCTCGGGCTCTCGTGGGAGGAGCAACCGGAATCGACGCAGGCGTTGGCCTGTCGTTTTGCATCCGTTGCTTTTTGCGTGTGCCCGATGTTGCTCGTCGGAGCGATCGCTTCATTGCGTTGCTTCTTCGCGAGCGCTCTCGATGGGGAAGGGCACATGAACATAGAACCGACGACCGCAAGCGCACTGCTGTCTGCAGTGGCGCGAACCATTCAGCCGCAGCAACCCGAGTTCCGGCTCTCGCCGCCGCATACGGCGCGCGCGACGATGAGCGTGACCAAGCGATCGGGCGCGCGCGAAGCGGTGGACGTGAACAAAATCGTCCGCGCCGTTTCGCGCTGCTGCGACGATTTGCACGAAGTGGACTCGATGCGAGTGGCGCTCAAGACCATTGCCGGTCTATACGACGGCGCCACGACGCGAGAGCTGGATGAGTTATCCATTCGGACAGCCGCGTCGTTCATGATCGAAGAGCCGGAGTACTCGAAGCTAGCCGCACGACTGCTGTCGGCGTTCATCGATAAGGAAGTGACCGGCCTCGGCGTCTATTCGTTCTCGCAGTCCATTCGCTTGGGGTTCGATGTCGGCCTCATCAACGAGCGCGTGCTCGGTTTCGTCGAAGCCAACGCGCGCAAGCTCAACAACGCGGTCGATCCGGCGCGCATGCATTCCTTTGAGTACTTCGGGGTGCGCACTTTGTACGACAGATATCTGCTCAGGCATCCGACCAGGAGGTCGGTGATGGAAACACCGCAGCAGTTTTGGATGCGGATTGCCGCTTCCT
>CAZQYC010000028.1:0-44313 GCA_964597495.1 uncultured Steroidobacteraceae bacterium
GATCCCTATGCGCTCGGTCACCAGTGGGAGTGCAGCAGCGTGAGCGATCAGTACATCCCGTTAATGGGGCCGAGTGTATTGCCTCCGGGCGTCGGCATCATTTGGCCAGGCCAGCCCTTCATCCCGTTTTCCTGCCTGCAGCAACAACAGAGAACCCATGTCGGCAATTGGCTGGCGCAAAATGGCCGGATGCTGGAGCTGACTGGAAGAGTGAATTCGAGCGTTGTACTCGCGCATCACATTCTAGGCTCCATGATTTCAGGCTACGACAAGCCCGGGCAACTCAACGTCAGTTCGACGTTGAGTGTGATCAGTGCCAATAATGCGGCTACCGATCGGCAAGCCGTGTCGTTCTCGCTCGCGGCGCTATCCAGCCATTTAGAGGCCAATGTCTTCCAACAGGGGCTCGATACCTGGGAAGTGAGTTCCGCTACCTCGTTGTTGGTGCGCTCCAACGAGAAAGGTCAAAGGCTATTGCTGGCCACGCCAGCCAATTTAGCTCAAGTTTTAAGTGGCCAGCTGCAGAACTATCCGAGCGCGGTGACGGGAACATTGCAGAACTACGTGAATGGCGGCGCGAGCGCTATCCTGCCGCAAAATTGGAAGGCGGGAACCTGGCTGTTTCCGGCCGGGGGCGCATTCGGTTCCGCCTCGATACCGATCGACACCAACGGGTATTTAGCGTTTCAACCAGCTGGAAATTTTATTGCGCATCTAGTAGGCGTCTCCGGCAGCAAAGGAGGAGTGGGCGGGGCTCCTTCGGATATCAATCCGGCAAAAGCAGTGCATGAAAGCGTCAAGCAAATGGACGCATCGCTGAAATCGCGCAAATCCTACGGCGTGAGCCTCGCGTCGGGGAACTTGACGTTAACGCCCGCACCGGACTTGGTCGTTGGCGCTGGGGGCTTCCCGAATAGCCTTGCGTTTCAGCGTGTCTACGACTCTTCGGTGGATCCGTTGTCGCATACAGCGGCAACGTGGGGCGGCGATTCTGGCAACACGGGCAATCCCGTGAGTCCCAAGCGCGAATACTCCCCCGGAAACGCAGATCAGTGGTTGCCCGGCGGATGGGATTACACGTTGCATATCCGTGCTGCCATGGGTTCGAACAGCTTGCAGGCCATGGGCGAAGATTCGGCGCTGGACGCTTCTGCGACCATCAGCGCGCTCTATGTGCTGCGAGATCTGAATCGCACGCTGACCACCACACCCGAGCAAGTCTTTCTGCCGCAACTGGCCACGATGTTCACCACGTATTGGTGGGGCGCTGCGCTCATCAACAATTCGGTGGTCGTCCGTCGTCCGCCGGCCAGCGCCACGTTTATGCGTCTTCCCGACGGGCAATTCAATCCGCCGCCCAATTCGGCTGAACAACTGGTGCAGACGAACGATAGAAGTTTAGTGAACGTACTGACGCTCAGCATTTCATCGCCCGCGCCAATTAATTTTTATAACATCGGCTATGCCTATGGCAGCGTTCAGTTCGCATTGACGGATAGTGGAGGCAGCGTACTCAATTTTGGGTGGCAAGGAACGGAGTGGTCCGCGCTGGCCACAGCAAGAACGTTTGATGTTAGCAGCTGGGTCTATCCGCACGGCGTTAGGGTGGATTTCGACTACAGCGTTCTCGCGGTCTGTGAGCAGGGCTATTTGAATGGTCCGTATTACGCTCCCCCCAAACGGCTGACCGCCGTTCGAAATAACCTAGGGCAGCGTTTAACGTTCAACAATTTTTACGGTTACGCCAATCACCTAGGTCTTATGTGCGGCAATGGCGCTCCGGTTTCTCCGACCAGCGTAACCGATGACAGTGGCCGAAAGGTGACGATCACCGAAGTCATGGGTCCGAGCATCGTGGTTCCGGCTCCTGTTCTGGGTACTATGACGCAAATGTCGGAACTGCAAGAGCTTACCTTTGCAACGTTGGACAGCGGCGGCGCGACGGTGGCCTCCACTCGTTACCTCTATAAGGACACGGTGAGGGATCTGAATGCCGCGCGCGCAGGACTCATGATCGACTCTTGGTTTACGCTGACGGACAGCTATCCCTCGAGCCCCTTAGCGAAGGTGCAATACGATTCGCTATTGCGTGTCGCGAGCGTGGACTCGGCCGCGAACAATGCAGCGGGTACCCGGCCGCGCACCGACTATTTGATGGCCGGCGTGGGTTTTGGCGAGCAGCTACGCCGCGGCGAGAGCATCGATCCGCTCGGTGCTCGCCATACTACCTATTTCGACAAGTTCGGTAAGGATGTACAGCAGATCGATGCGCTGGGGCGGACGACGTGGAAGACGTACGATAGCCGTCAGCGGTTGAAGAGCGTAATTTCTCCGGAAGGAAACAGTACGGAATATACCTACGATGTTCGTTCGAACATACTCACCGAGAAAAATCTACCGAAGCCAGGAAGCAACTGGGCAGCAACAACGATCACGAACACCTACATGGAAGGGGCAAGTGTGTTTCCATGCGTGAGCCCGGCGAGTTGTAACCAGGTGAAGACGAGCACGGACAAGAAAAACCGCATCACCGACTACGACTACTATGCCAACGGCCAGATCAAACAGGTGAAAGGACCCACCACTTCCAGCGTTCGCGCGGAAAGCGACTACTGCTACACCAATTACACGACCAGCAGCTTGCCAGTGAGTTTGTTGACGGGGGTAGTGAAGGTGGTTGGGGGCGGCAAACCGAATCGCGTGTCGACGTTCACGTACAACAGCGCCAATAAATACGTATTGGATACGGCAATCGCGGACCCGACGAACTCGCTGACCACGGCTTGTGCCCCGACCGCTAAGAGCGGCGCCAAGAATTTAACTAGTATTTTTACCTTCGATGCACTCGGAAACGTGAGCACCGTTGACGGGCCGCGAAGCGACGTGTCGGACGTGAACACGTACACCTTTGATGCCATGCGCCGATTGAAGCAAGTGATCGGTCCATCGGGCACGAACGCGAAAACGATCTACACCTATTTCGACGACGGTACCTTGCGCTATGTCGACCGACAGGAAATGGTCGGCGGATCGCCGGTGCTGCGGCGGGAAGAGCGGACCTATTGGCCGAGCGGTGATTTGAAAGCGGTGCAGGACCCGCAAGGGAATCTCACGCAGACGAACTACGATCTGGCCGGTCGGGCGAACTTGATCATCGACCCGGACGGTCGACGCGTGGGAACGGCGTACGACTTGGCTGGGCAAACACGCTGCGTATGGAAAGACTGGAGCAGCGCCACCGCGCCGGGTCTTTGGACTACGGCGAATCCCGCCGTATGCAATTGGAACCCCGCCGACTATGTGACGGCTGGGAACAGTGGACCATATCGCTATGTGGCGTACACATACACATTGAACGGCAAACAGGCGACGATCCAAGATGCCGGCAACAACCAGACGAATCTCGTGTATGACAAGCACGATCGGTTGCGGTACACCTTGTTCCCGTCACCGAGCACGGGCAACCGTTGCACGCCGACGACCTCGGAGAACGTGACGGCGCTGACCTGTCCCGCCGGCGCGACCTACGAAGAGCTGCGCTATAGCACTAGCGGCGCGCCTGCTACCAGTACGACCGGACTATGTACTGGCAACGACCAGGTATGCGGCAAGCGTACGCGCGCTAGCCAAGTCATCGCCTATACTTACGACGCGATGAACCGGATCATCACCAAGACGGTGCCCGGCCTGCCGACGGTGACGTTCACGTACAATCTCTTAAGCGAACCGCTTAGCCTCACGAGTCCTTCGCAAGCCTCGCCGGCGATCCCGGCACATGCCATCACGTACGACTACAACGACGTTGGACAGAAGCTGTTCGAGCAAAATACGTTGAACGGCACCGTACGGCAGGTGTCCTACGGCTACGACACGAACGCGGGAAAGGCTGGCAACCGCACCAGCACCACGTGGCCGGACGGCTATGTCGTGAGCTACGAGTACGACGCGTTGAATCGAATGAGCAAGGTATGGGAAGGGGCGCCAACCACGGGTATCAAGCTGGCTGACTACATTCACGACGAGCTCTCGCGCCGCAAGGAGTTGAAGTTCGCTAACCAATCGAACAACAAGGCGACGTACACCTACGAGCTCGATAGCGACCTCGACGTTCTAACGAACGTCCTAAATAGCGTGACAGTGACGCTGGACTACGGCCACAATAATTCCGGCCAGATCACCACGATCGATGCGAACGACGGGTTCTATCTGCCAAGCAAGGCTATTGCGACCACCACGGCCTACGTGCCGAACAAGCTGAACCAATATGGTACGGTGGGTGGACAGACTCAGACCTACGATAGCAATGGGAATTTACTCACCTGGTTCCCGGTCGGTGGCCAGCATACCTATACCTACGATGCGGAGAATCGACTCCGCACGGCCGCCGTGAACGGCAGCGCGACGGCGACCATTACCTACGACTACGATCCGTTGGGTCGACGGTTGAGTAAGACAGTGAGCGGAACGAGCACGTATTATCTGCTGGACGGCGACGAAGAGATCGCCGAGTACAGCAGCGGCGGCACCGTGTTGCGGCGATACATTACGGGTCCTGCCGTTGACGACCGCATTGCGCGAGCGGAAGGCGCGAGTTTGTCCAACCCGACTAAGCACTACTACCATCTCAATCATCAGGGTTCTGTCATCGGCATGACGGATAGCGCGGGTACGATTACGCAGAAACTGGCGTACGATGAATACGGAAATTTAACCTCGGACTCGCCGGCGAGCCCGACCGGAGAACAGTTCCGGTACACAGGCAGGCGCTACGACGACGAAACTAAGCTCTACTATTACCGGGCACGGTACTACTCGCCTGTTCTCAGGCGATTCCTCCAGGTGGATCCAGTCGGATACAACGACGACTTCAATCTCTTCGCCTATGTCGGCAACGATCCCGTCAATAAGACGGACCCAAGCGGAAACTATGGACAAGGGTCCGGTTGGGACGAGGACTCGTGGAAGAAGTTCAATGGGACTCAACAGAGAACGGCTGCTGACATGGAGGAAAGAGCCAAAAGTCTTGAGGCGAAGGCAGATAAGCTTGATTCAAAGAAGAAGAGCGGAGGAGCCGAGTTGAGGTCGGTAGCGACCTATTTACGAGGTGGCGCGGCGGCCCTGCGTAGCGATGGCTCAGATGGAAAAATGGCGAATCGGGTGGATGCTGCCACCTACGTACAAAGAGGCGGAAGCGCAGGCGGGGCGGCCAGAGCCGAGATTGGCGGAAATCTTATGTGGATCAATAAGGACAACACTAAAGCTTGGAAGGCCGGCGAGGGTACGGCGAAGTTTCTGATTGGCCACGAGTCGTTACATACTGCCGGTATGGGGCATGGCTACTACAAAAATACCGTGGCTTACGCGTTCGGCGAACCCGAGCATATAAAGGCATTTTGGAAAATCGAAGGCACTCCGGAGGCCTTTAAAAGTCCTGATAATGTGATGCGTCTTGTCTATCCGTTTTTCGAGCTGCCTCCTTCACCCTGATAGCCTGATGTGCGCCGCGCCCCCGGCGGCTTGAGCTACCGCGCTGGCATTGGAGAGAGTGGTCACGCTATGAGAGTAACGACACTGCCGTTTTTCCTGCCGCTTTTTATTGCGCTGTCGATTGGAGGTTGCTCGCTCGATTTTTCGGCAAGAAAAGGCGAAAAACCAATTGATGGGAAAGACTATGTGTTCTCGGCTGCCGATGCGCCTTCGGAAAAGAAATTCAAGTTGACTCTGGCCTCGTTGAGCCAGCGGCAGCTATGCACAACAAATGCACATTGGCCATCGGCGGCTGGTTACATGGATTCCGCTACGCGTATTGCTGCCGTCGTCGTGGCCGGGAGGAAATACCCGTTCAAGGATTTTAATATGGGTGCATGCTTTTCCAAAGAATGCGCCATTCGAGTAGAAAATGAAAAACGCTTGGAGGCGGAGCTTTTTTATCGGGATTTTGAGTTACCGGAAGATCTTTACGATCGACCAAAGGAACTTTCCTTTGAACCCGCACCGTTTTGGTGTGACGAAGCCCGTTGGATAGATTAGCGGTATCTAAGAACGGGAACTTCGTCGCCGCCGCGTCTCCGCTAAAAAAACTCGCCTATCTTGATCAAGCGCACGTACTCGCTGGCAATGCTTTGCCGAATAAATGCCGACGAGTTTACTCTTGTTCGCGACGGGCTCCTTCTTGACGACGCCTAGACAACGCCAAGTTTATGCACTGCGTTAAAGGCGAGAAGGCTTCCTTCTCAATGCCCTTCGTCTTCTACGTCGTCGGCGCAATGGGAGACGGAATACACAAGCAAGCCTTCGAAGCAAGCTTCTTCGCAATTTGCGTCGGCACCGCCGACACTTACCGACTAGAGTAAAAATGCTCAAACGAAATCGGTAAATTTTGCTTTTAGAAATAAACCGAGAGGCGCGCCGAAGCGATTACATGGGGAATGCGAGCGCGGAAATCCATTGCACGGAGTGATGGTTAATAAAGGTAATGCATTGAGAAACTCCGGATGATTGTCTTTGTTCCGGCCGCGTTGTTCTCGCGAGTAATATCCTTTGTGATGTAAGTTGATCTCAATGTAGCCGTGCGGTGGTCCCGTCACGCGACATGGACTTGTTTTTTTGGAACCAAAAAATTTCATTATAAGTAAGAGAGAAAAAATCGAGGCATTGCCTGTTATTTTCTCTAGTGAATGTTCATGCATTGCTCTGTGGCATGCCAGAACATACTTGCACTAGACTGGCGCTGGATTCGATTGCAGAGCGGTACGTTATTGCTGCGTCAATTGTCTTCGTATTTCAAGAGCGTAAATATCGATCGAACGCAGCGCGCTTTGGAAATTCATCAAGTTGCAATGGAGTGTAGATAACGTTGCTGCGCAGTGAGCCATCGCCTACTTCCTCATCGTCGTTGGAAGAATGTTTCCAAAGTTTCGCGGGTACGCAATTTGCAATATCCGATTGTTACTTTTCTTTAGGCCAAGTATTCGTTGTCTGCATTTCTTTATATTCCATTTGGAGGGATTCGTCATGAAGTCGTCAATTTCCATTGCTGTAGCGCTACTAGCCATTTCTGCGCAACCGGTGTTTGCCGCACAGGTTGCTGGATTCAACGGAAACGCATGTCGCCATAGTTCGGGCGGTACGTTTTTAAGCGATTCCGATGGCGGGATCAGCAATTCGAGCACAACGGAAAGCATGATCATTCACTGCCCCGTATGGTTGCCGCGCGACGTGCCGCTCATCGCCGGTGCGGTGCTGACGCAGGCGCAATCGACGCAGCCGGTCACTTGCACGCTGGAGGAGCGCGCCTTTGCATGCGGAGGAATCTGCCAGGTTACGACCATTTTCCGCACAGTTATCGCGCGCCTGACCAGCACTTACTTCAACGGTAATGTGGATCGCGCCGGCTTTGTTGCGGAAGGCGGCGGGACACAGCAATTTGTTGTCGACAGAGTCAACGACGGAGGTTGGGAGGATTCTTATCACTACGTGCGTTGTGTGATTCCTGCGAAGCTGAATAGCACGGCCCCGACGTCCAGCATCAAAGGGGTGCGTTTCTGGACGGCGCAGTAATTTGACTTCGCTCCGTTTTAGTTTTGTGGCAGCGACAATGTTGCTAGAACGCTAGGGAACCAGCAGGGAGTGATCGGCTCATCATAGTCGGTCATTCCCACATTGAGTGAATGAGCTCTTAAGTCTTTCGGTTCTCGTCTTTGACGCTGTGCGCGATCGGCATTAGGCAGCGACTATCGAGACATTCGATGCTGGTGCTTGCAACCTTCCCGTGTTGGCTTTCGTATAAAAAGTTTATCCTTTAATCCGGGCTGTTACCGGATTCCGATATGTCAACTATGAGGCGGATCATGTTGGGTTCATCGGTTCCGCAAGCTAAGCATCGCAATCGATTCGTTTATCGTGCGGCACGTCGTTTCACTGCGGCGGGTTGTCTTTTATTTCTAGCCGTTACGTCGAGTTTAGCTACTTCGACAAAGTCGATTGAATACACTATTACGCCCATATTTGACGGCGACCGAGTGGGGCGGCGAAAAAGAATTATGGTGCGCGCTTTCCGATTTCACCGCAAGTTGCACTGCGCTCGAATCGACCGACAGTCCTGCGCAACGGGTGTTGCATCATGTGCCGGGCGCAGTCGTCCTCGTTCACTATCGCCTTAAACAGGAGCGCGCCGACTATCTGCAAGACTTGCGCGGTGCTCCATTTCGAATCGTTGTGCAGCCCACGTATTTTCATCTGGTCGGAAACGCCGTCTTAGTGATGCCTGACATGGCTTCTACCATCCGCGTGCTCATTCGTCAGAAAGCAATGCCACCTTCATGGACGTTCGCATCGGATTTGCAGCATGGAAGTGTTACGCTCGAGACCGTTCGCGAAAGCATTATCGTAGGCGGTGATTTCAAGGTACTGCGGCCGTCGTCAATTAATCCCGCGATACGAATCGCCATTCGAGGAAGTTGGCGCTTCGACGTGGAACAGTTTGGATCGCAATTGGCTTCCATACTGGATGCACAGCGGAAATTCTGGCGCGACTCGCCCGTGCCTTATTTAGTGACCATCTTGCAATTGCCGGAAATTTCGGGTGGCACGATTTCCGGCGGGACGGGGCGTGGTGACGCGTTTGTATTTTTCGCAACACCGAACACGAGTGATAAGGAGATCACCGCCATTCTCGCGCACGAGGGTTTACACACATGGATACCCCGATTGATTGGAGCGTTACCCGAACGCGACGAAGCGCTCGGCTATTGGTTATCGGAAGGATTTACCGATTTCTATCGATCCCGTTTGTTGTTTCACAGCCGGATTTGGACGGAAAAGGATTTTGCCGAGGATCTAAACCGGGTGCTTAAAGCCTACGCGGCGTCGCCGGTGCGCGCGGCCCCCAATTCGCGGATCCTAGCCGAGTTTTGGAGCGATCAGCACATACAACGGTTGTCTTATCAGCGCGGCTACCTGTTCGCTCTATGGTCGGACGAAAAAGTACGCGATCGGGGCGGGCTGGATGCGATGTTGCGCGACATGCGGCGACGTGCGGCCGAACGCCGTGCTCGCCATCAAGAAGCCCTATTTGCACCGCAGCTTTTTATTGCAGCGATGGCGGGCGCCGGCTATGACGTGCGGTCCGATATCGCCAACTACATCGACGCCGGTGTGCCCATTGCACTACCGAAAACCTTGCTTGCGCCTTGCGGATTCATTAAGTCTCGCGATTTGCCACGGGGAAAGACGAGTATCGAAGAACAGCATTTTGTCCTCGACGAATCACTATCGGCGAAACAGTCGCGGAAGTGTCGCTGTCTTCTCGCAGGGCGAGGGTAACCCGTCTCGAGTCAATGCCCAGGTAGCGAATGTCCGGAAGTTCAAGTCCGGTATCTATGGATAGATAGAGATTTCCGTTGCCCGCGTCTAACGCATAAGCCATTCATCGAGCCGATCTTGTTTCGGCATTTTGTTCATGCATCATGTCGTCGCGCATGAGAGCGCTGAAATTCCGGATATTAAAGTTTGCAAATGGAGGGATTCGTCATGAAGTCATCAATTGTCATTGCCGCTGCATTGTTAGCCGTTTCCGCGCAGCCGGTATTTTCCATGCAGGTTGCAGGATTCAACGGAAATGCGTGCCGCCAAAGCTCGGGCGGTACGTTTTTAAGCGATGCCGACGGCGGGATCAGTAATTCGAGCACGACGGAAAGCATGATCATTCACTGTCCGGTGTGGCTGCCGCGAGACGTACCGCTTGTCGCCGGCGCGGTGTTGACGCAGGCGCAATCGACGCAGCCGGTCACTTGCACTCTCGAGGAGCGCGCCTTTGCGTGCGGAGGGATCTGCCAAGCGACGACCGTCTTCCGAAAAATCCTTGCACGCATGACCAGCAGCTATTTCAACGGCTTTACGGATCGCGCCGGCTTCGTCGCGGAAGGGGGATCGACTCAGCAGTTTATCGCCAACCGAGTAAATGACGGATCGTTTGAGGATTCATATCACTATGTGCGTTGCGTGATTCCGCCGAAACAAAGTAGCACCTCCCCGACGTCTAGCATCAAGGGACTGCGCTTCTGGACATCGCCGTGATTTGAACGTCGCTCCGTTTCAATGTTGTGGTGACGGAATATGCCGAGAGAATGTCGCGAATCACGAAATGTTCCTGGGGAAAAAGCAGGGAATAGCCGGCTCGTTGTGGTCGGCCATTCCCGTTTGGAAATAACAGGGAATCTGCGATCTCAAGTTTAAAAATTCCAGCGTAACCCGATTTGCAAGGCGGAGTAGTCGCGGGATAGCGAACTGACCGAGCGATAGTCGTAGCGGCTTACGAAACTTATGCGCTGGGTAAGGCACACCATCAATCCGAGGCCAACGTTGAATCCAACTTCTGTGTTGCCGCTTTCGTCGCGATAAGCGCCCACGCCGATGTGCGCGGATGGTTTCGGACACACTCGTAAGGGCGGTACGAATTCAAATTCCGTAGATAGATGCGTCAAGCTGAAATCGCCGCCAAGACCTGGGTTATCGAAGTTGTCACGTCCGAGATAGAGGCCCCAGGATGCGCGTCCCCCGAACGCCGGAAAGTGATGGGCCGCTTTGATGCCGAGGCTCGTCGACGAATCGGCAATGGCATCGAATCCGCCGTGCGGGAAGGTTGCGCCGCCGAACAAAGCCAGCGAGTAGCGTGTTTCCGCTTCGCAGCCGCAGCCTTCGCCCTTCGGCGGTCTTGGGCCTTCACCGGGTGGAACCGGTCGCTTGCGTTGTCCGGGGATCACAAACGAGGTCCATGGATAACGTTCGAAGGCGACGCCCGTGTTCGACGTGCCGGTGGCATGCAGAGATACGTAGTAAGCACCCGGCATCGTTGCCGGAAAGCCAAGACCATAGATGCCGTCGTTGGCTGCACCGTCCATTGACAATCCGTCATCGAGAAGCGTCACGGGTACTTTCACTCCGTCGGGCCGGCGCACGTAACCCGAAACACTCGCGCCGCGCACCGAACTGCGGTCGGCAATCCACACGCGTATCGGCACCAGGAAATCGCCGGGGCGTCTTTGTAATTGCTTCGGCCCAATGCGTGCCGTGAGCGATGTCAATGCCGATGCAACTGCAAAGAATTCCGCAGAAGGCTTGTGCGGCTGCACGAGGTACGTCCAACGACCGGGGATGGGCGTACGGATTCGATATACCGAGTGTTTCGGGTCTTGTCGCAGCGTGGTCGCCGGCGGCGCGATTACGATGGGTGTCGATGTTCCCGGTGCGAACAGCTGGACTGTGGCTGCGTAATCAAGATCGGTGTGAAACGCAACGGTCATCCAGTCAAGCGAGGGTTCGACATCGAAGAAGCCGACGCGCCACGGCTTATCGTGAATGGGGATCGTGGTTGTCGGGAATCCTTCCGAGTAAAAGAATCGCTGTTCGCCGCGCACGTCTTCATCAACCGACTTGTACCAGTCGGCAAGTCTGCTCAAGAGGAAAAACGATCCCGAGCCTTCATTGAGATTGCGGAACTCACCGCCGGTCACGTCCGCGATATCGGAAAGCAATGTGTCGTCTGCATCGCCGCCCACGCCGACCGCGTCGATGCGAATGTCGTCGGCGTCGAAGTCCGGGCGCAAGGGTCCGCCGGGACCTGCTTGGGACCAGAAGGGCGCATAATTTTCGAGGCCGTCCGTGAGGATAACGATGTTCGGTTCGTGGCCGGCCACTGCACCGCCATTCAGCATCGTGCGCGCTTCGACCAGTCCTGCGCCGGGCGATGTTTCGGGACCGACGAAGCCGGGATCGGTGTCCGGCCCGATGAGGTCGATCGCATTACGCGCGGCCGGGCGCTGATCGGTGATGCCTTCTCCGGCCGTCACTATCGAGAATTTCGGTTCTGCCAACTCATCCGGATCGACGATCGTGCCGTTGTTGTCCTGATCGCGGCGCTGAAAACTGATGATGCCGATTTTGTCGTTCGGATTCGACAGGTCGACGAAGAATTTCGCGGCGGCGCGCGCTGCTTCCATCTTTGCCGGGCTTGCAAGTCCGGTGCGTCCATCGAACAACATGCTGTTGGTCTGATCGATGGCGAGTACGCGATCGAAATCGCGTGCTTCATCGTCCGCATAACACAGACTCTGCGGTTCCGCTGCGCTAATTCCCGCCGGAGTCGTTAACGACACGGACAGATCGTAGCAACCGTCCGGTTTGGGTCCGGGCGAGATGACGACCCAAGTTTCGCCGGCGACTTGAGCGGCGGGCGTTGGAATTTGTGCCGGAGTGAGCGGAGTGCCGGCCACCGAAATCGTCATGTTTCCGGGCGAGAGATCGAGCCCGCCGCCGCCGACCAGGCGTACGAGTACGCGGCTTCCGGCCACCGAGGTGCCGGCGAACGAATGACGCGCGGTCGTCGGTTCCACGATGCGCAGTCCAAGCGGAGCAAGCTCGTTCGTAAGCATCACATCGTCGACGACGATGCGGCCTTTGCTCGAGCCGAAGCTCGGGCCGACATTGAGGCGCACCGCGACGACGTTCGTGAGATTCAACGTCGAGCCGTTGTTCAAGAAGTCCGTGGTGCGCAGGCGAATCGTCTCCATTTCGTTGTGCCAGCCGCCGCCGCGTTGAAAGGGTTCCTCCAGTCCGCCGCCGTAGGCGCCGATGTTGATCGTACCGGTCGCGCCGGCACCGTCGCGCAGCGTGACCGAAAAGGTGAGATCGCCGAGAACGGCGGTGGTATTCGAATGACGCGTCGCTTGAGCGCCGCGCATCGATAGATAAAGGAATTTAGTGAGATCATTCGCGCCGACGGGAACTTGCCACTCATAGAAATGATCCACGTCGGTCCAGTCGAACACGACGCCGCGGCTATTGTCGGAGCGCGTCGTGAGCGAGTCCGTAGAACCGGCTTGCGTGGCCCCGTTGAAAGGATCTCCGGCAGCCGAGTTGAAGTCGATGTTGTTATCGTCGAGACGGCCCTCGGTCACGTGCTCTACGTCGAAGGTGACCATGCCGCCGGAGCTGCTGACGTTGGTTGCCGTCTGCGTTTGGTAGTCGTCGAGGACGAAATTCCCGACGGGACTGCCGTTGTGATATTCGTTGTTCACCACGATGCAGGGATCGGCCGTCGATACGCCAATGGGATGGAACGACTCGAACTGTCGCGTGAAAAAATCGAGCGCCGGTATGTTTCCCTCGACGTAGTGCTTGACCAGCGGCAGAAACAATCCTTGCTGTATTAAATGAGTATTGGTCTCTCCGATGGGGCAGGGGCCGGTGAACACGCCACCGCCGCCGCCCGCGTGAAACCAACCGTGCCCGGATCCCTGCACGACGGTCGACTGCCTATAGGCCGTGGCGCGTTCGACCAAGTGAAAGGTTTGGCACAATTCGAAGAAATTGACGCCGTCCGTGCATTCATCCCCCGCGGAGCCGTTCACGTCGGCGTCGCCTGAGGCAGTCCACAAGTGATAGTTCGCATCGTGCGGATTCGCTGAAGCAGTTCCTTCGAAGTCCGTGGGCAACATGCTGCTGACCAGACGAATGTCAGAGCGGCCGTAATTCGCGGGCGTGACCGTTCCGTCGAAGAGGCGGTCGTAGGCAATTGCAACGCCTTCGGCACCGCGGCTATGACCGATCCACACGATGCGGCGGGCATCGATGTGACCCACCAGTGCACCGCCGGCAATCGCACCGGCTTCTGCCTGGTTAATGAAGGCATCGGTGTGACCGAGCGTCGTAGTCGCCGCGCTTCCCGGTCCCGGAACCGTATCGTTTTGGTGGCTCATCACCACATAGCCATAAGAAGCCAAGTGATTGCCGATGTGGTCGTACCATTGGAAGTCGTGGCCGTTGCCATGACCGATGACGATCAGCGGAAGTTTTCCCATGGCGGCGATGTTGGTGGGGAAGTAAAGATCCTCGCTGCGTCGCGAGGCGGGAATGCCAAACGTAGTCGCTACGCCGGAATCGATGTTGTAGGTTTGCTCCGTCACGGCTTCGGGACCTGCCGCCGTGGTGTTGTGCACGACATAGAGCCCGGCTTCGCCCGTCAAGCCATCGATGAAATCACCGTCGCTCAAAGAACTGTTTTGGTCGCAATCAAGCACGACATCGTAGCCGACGCCTAAACCGAGACCCGCATTGGCGTTCATCGTAGAGGCGGCTGCTACTTCGACGGTGTTTGCCTGAATGGTCGCGCCGCTAAATAGTCGCGTGAGCTTTCCGCCGGGGGTGACATCGACGAGTGCGGGGTTCACGCTCCAATCGGACGCGCTCTTGTGATTGACGACAAAGATGTCGCAGGTGTCGCCGACTATCGCGGGGAACCGCGTCGGATCGATGGCGACGTTGATGGGTGCGTTGACGTTGAACGCGCGCACGTATTCGAAAAAAGGAAATTGCGTGAGCGGATTGCCGGCAAGTTCGGTTTTCGTGATTGCCGCCATCGCGGACAGCGGCAACAGCAGGCCCAATGCGACGAACCGCATTCCACTAGGCAAGCGGCGCGTGTTCATTAGTTAGCCCTCCGCTTGGGCGCCGCTTTCGCGTCCGGTAAGCGCCAGGAATCGGCGAGCGGCTTTTCCTGCGCGGAGTACTGATAGACCAGCGGTGCGGCAACGTCGCGTAGCAACGCCGCAAGATCCTTTGCCGCCGCGGGCGGTCGCCGGACAGCAGTGATTTTTGATTGCGGAAACGGCCGCATACCGGCTTTTTCCGCCAGTGCACGTTCGGATTCAGCGATGTCGGGAGTAATCCGCTCCGGGAGCTGCGGAGTCCCGAACCAGATAGGTGCGGTGGAGAGATCGATGTCGCCCGGCACGATACCAATGACGCGGCCGGAGCGATCTCCCTGATTCAACCGCTGTACCGCGACATTCCCGGCATACAGCACGGGCTCCAGAGTGTCGTGCGCCACTACTAATGCTGGATCGACTTCAAGAACGACGAGCGTACCTGTCGATACCGCCGCACGTTCCTTGCTCCACGTGTTGACGTACGGCGTTTGCAGCGTGAAGCGACGTGCGGCCAGAATATTTTTAACCGGAGCGGGCGTCGTCGGCATGGCGCGGGCATCGCGCCCGACCGCCTGGGCCATGCCGGGCGTCGGCAGCGCCATGTATAAGGAGAGAATGATCGCTGGAATTTTCATACATGCCCCTGCGAGACGACGTTCGCTGCGATTCGAAAAGCGCATTCCTGAGTTCGAGGTGTGTCAATGCCATTGCCCGATCAAGTTATTCTCGGTCGATGTCTATTGCAATGACCCCAAAGGGTAGGAATGAAGCGCGTTGGCATATAGGGCCGAAAATCTCGTGAACCGAACTGAGGACTTTTGCGATTAAAGCGGATAAGGTACTAAGGGTTGGCAAGGCTTTCGATGTATCGTTCTATTCTCGTTGTGAGCCCGTCATGAAAAAACTCAAGCACGAAGCCGAACTCTTCAAGGCAGCGCTACTCGCCGGCATGAAATACGCGGTAGATCGAAAGGCGGCGGAATTCGAGCCTTCGGATTCGGTCAGCGAGCGGCTGTTGTTTATCTACCGCCTGCTGGTTCACGACAAGGTCATCCAACCCTTGCCTGAAGATCAGGTTGCGGAGGCGACCATGCGGCACAAGCTGGCCATTTGGTACTCCAAGCAATTGCCGAAGGATCACCCTCTGCTGAAGTGAACGCTGCAAAATGATTGGAAGTGCGCGAGCAAAAACGCAACCCGGATGCGAATAATTTGCGAATAATCAATTTGCAAATAGTCAGAGTCCGAAAAATCAACAAGTCGACTGGAAGAAAATAGAGTGAATACATCGTCACCGCCCGTAACCCCGGCTTTAAACCACGGGGCTCAAAGACCCGCTGCCATGCGTTTCATCATGCTCGCCGTCTTGATCGACATGGTGGCCATCGGTTTGATCATTCCAGTATTGCCGGCACTGGTCGGCAGCTTTACGGGTTCGCAGTCGGAACAGGCTTTCTGGTTCAGCGCCGTCACCATTGCATTTGCCGTCGCCAATTTTTTTGGCTCGCCGATTATCGGTGGCCTATCGGATCGCTACGGCCGGCGACCGGTTTTGCTGGTGGGATTTTGCGGTTTGGCATTGAGCTTCTTCGTCACCGCCATGGCCACTGCCGTGTGGATGCTGGTCGTCGTGCGTCTCTTTAGCGGCGCGATGCAATCCAATGCCGCCGTGGCGAATGCCTATGTGGCGGACATCAGCACACCCGAAGAGCGCACTAAGCGTTTCGGCATGATCGGTGCGATGTTTGGTCTGGGATTTATTTTAGGGCCAATCATCGGCGGCCTCTTGGGCGGCATTCATCTACAGCTGCCGTTTCTCGCGGCCGGCACGCTCGCTCTAGTCAATCTTCTCTACGGCTATTTCGTATTGCCGGAATCGCTGCCCGTCGAACGTCGACGTCATTTTTCGTGGCGGGCGGCCAATCCGCTGGCAGCCATGCGAGTATTGACTGAGTTAACGGGAATCGGTGCATTGATCGCAGTGGTAGCCTGCGTCGGTGTGGCACAAATCATTTTGTTTTCCTGCTGGGTGCTGTACACCACGTTCAAGTTCGGTTGGGGTCCGACGGAAAATGGTCTATCGCTGGCCGTCGTCGGCATCGCGTCCGTAATCGTGCAAGGCGTGTTGCTGGGCCCGTTGCTCAAGCGCTTCAATTCACAACGACTTGCGCTCGCCGGATTGGCGTCCTCCACGTTGGCCTATTTGCTGTACGGCATTGCGACCGAAGGCTGGATGATGTACGTGATCATCGCGTGCAATCTGCTTGGCTTCACCGTCGCAGCCACGATGCAAAGCCTCATTTCCAGTGCGGCGGACCCAACCAAGCAAGGACAAACCATGGGTGCGCTCAGCGCGTTGAACAGCTTGACCGCCGTGATCGCACCGATGATCGGCATACCGACGTTGGGTCTTGTTTCGCACTTGCCTGCGGGCGATTGGCGCATCGGCGCGCCGTTCTATTTATGCGCGATTCTGCAAGCGTTGGCGTTGGTGATCGGATGGCTTCATTTTCGCGCACATCGACATCGCTAGCTTCTTCTTAAGCCGGCAGCGGAAATTGCAGATCTGCACCGGTGCCGGTCACTCCGTGCGTCACGATGGCCGGCTCCGATGATGCCGTTCTGGAAGCGGTGCGTTGCTGGGCAGACGTTTCCGGCAGAGCTTGCGCAAGGTCGCGCGCCAGCGTCGTCAGCACTTGGTCGCGCGCGTCGTTTATGAAGAAGTGGCCGCCTGAAAATAGCCGCAATTGAAAGGCCGCGGTCGTTTGTATTTTCCAAGCGGCCAGCTGCGAGCGGCTGGCGTGCGGGTCTCGCGTTCCGCCGTACACGACGATGGGCGCGGCGAGCGGCGCCTCTTCTCGATAGGAGTATGTGCCAAGAAGTTCGAAATCTGCGCGCAAGGTCGGCATGACGAGTTGCATCAGTTCCGGTTCGTTGAGCACGGTTTGCGGCAATCCGCCGAAGCGTTGAATGGCGGCGCTGAATTCGGCGTCGGGAAGTGCGTAGATCGGTGCGACGCTGGTCAGTGCCTGCGGCGCACGACACGCCGCCACGATCAACGCGGCCGGTTCTGCGAATTCCATGGCACGGAGCCGCCGTGTCAGTTCGAAAGCCAGCGCCGCTCCCATGCTGTAGCCGAACAACACATAGGGTCTTTTGTCGGCCAACTCGTCGTGCAGATCCGCCATGAGATGTTCCATAAGAGGATCGAGGCGCTTGAAGGCAGGTTCGGTGCGACGCCACTCGCGCCCCGGTAATTGGAGCGCGACGATGTCCACGTCATTTCCCAAAATTCGTTCCCACCCTCGATAGAGGTTGGCGCCGCCGCCCGCGTGAGGCAATGTGATGAGCCGCATTCTTGCCTGCGGACGCGGGCTCGGTCGCCATACGGCGGTGGCCTGGATCGGTGCGAGAGTATTCATGCGATTTCTCTCTCTTTGGCGCGGCGGGGTGAGAACAAGCGTCGCAATGCGCTTTTCGCGCGTTCGGGCGCGAGCGGCACCAGCATGCTAAGCGGCACCTGCGGTTCGGCCATGCAGTCGCCGAGTATGCTGATGAAATTCTTTGCCAGGAGCTCGATGGTGCCGCGGTGGAAGAGATCGGTGTTGTATTCGAAGTAGCCGGTGAAGGCGCCTTCTTTTTCTTGCAGATAGAGCGAGAGATCCATGTCGGATACGCCGCGATCTAAGTGCAGCGTCGCCAATTTGACTTCGACATCGCCGGCCTTGCTTTCCAGCTGCGGCACGTTACGCAGAATGAACACCGTGCGGAACAGCGGATTACGAATCAGGTTCCGCCCAAGTTTCTCGGCGAGCTCCGAGAACGGAACGTTGTGAGCATAGGCGTCCGCGGCAACTTGGCGCGTTCCTGCCAACACATCCAGGAAGGATTGAGTGCCGTTTATTTTATTGCGCAGGGCCAGCATGTTGACCAGCGCGCCGACCATGCGCTCGGTGCCGATCTCGCGGTCGCCAGTCATGGTTCCGATGACGATGTCTTTCTGTCCGGACGAGGCGTGGTACAGCACGTTCAGCGCTGCGACGAAGGTCATGAAGTTCGTGAACCCCTGCTCGTGCGAAAAGGCCTTCACGCGCTCGGTGAGATCCGGGCCCAGCGTGAAGTGATACGTGGAACCCTTGATGCTGGGGAAGAAGGGGCGGCGTTTGTCGGGCGTGACGGGTTGTTGCGACGGCACGTCGGCCAATTGCCGTTTCCAATAGGGAAGGTGCGCTTCGATCGTGGTGTCGGTGATGCGCGCGCGCTGCCACGCGGCGTAGTCCACGCTTTGAAACGGCAAGTCCGGCATGCGCGGCAGTGCAGGGTCCTTGTACTCGGCGTAGTGCACCGCGAACTCCTGAATGACCAAGCCGATCGTCCAGCCATCGACGGCCACATAGTGCGAGGCGATCACCATCATGTGTTCGTCGTGCGCTAAGCGGACGAGGATTGGGCGAATGTAGACATCGTTGCGTAGATCGAACGGTTGACGGGCGAGTTCGTTCGCGAGTTGCAGAAGCTTCGCATCGCGCTCTACGCCCCGCAATTCGCTTAAATCGTGCCTGGGCAGCTCTATCGGACGCACGGGTCTAACGATGGCGACGGATTTTCCGCCGCGTACCAGGTAGTTGGTGCGCAGGACTTCGTGGCGGCGCATGATCTCGTCGATGGCGTAGTGCACTCCCTTTATATCCAGGTCGCCTTTGATGCGGATCGACAAACAACCGTTGAAACGCGCGCTGCCGGGATACTTGCGTTCGAAATCCCAGACGGCTTGTTGGTGGTAGCTGAGCGGCAGATCGCCTTCTCTCGAAATGACGGGAATGGCCATGTGCTGATAGTTCGGATTGGCGGCCCGCATGGCTTTGACGTTTTCCGCCATGCCGGCGATCGTCGGACCTTGGAACAAAGCCTGCACCGCTATTTCGGTGTTCGTGGCACGGCGCACTTCCGCCACCAGCTGCGTAGCGAGCAGCGAATGCCCGCCTAATTTGAAGAAGTCGTCATGAATGCCAAGGCTCGGGATGCCGAGCATGTTTTGCCATATGGTTGCGATGGTGTGTTCGACGTCGTCGCGTGGACCGTCGTTACGTACGACTGTCGCGGTCTGTTCGGTTTGCGTGCCGGTAGTTTGCGCGGTAACTAGCGAAGAGGGCGCATCAGCGGAAAACTCGCCGACGGAGAGGAAGACCGGTGGAATCCAATGCCGCTTGCGCTGGAAAGCATAGGTGGACAGCGGTATGCGGCGGCGTACTTCGCCTTCATACAAGGCACTCCATTTAAGGGGTACGCGCTTCGACCAGAGCGAACCGGCCGTTCCCTGCAAGTAAGCCAGGTCATCCACTTGCGTTTGCGGATGTCGAGTACTGCCGACGAGTTCGGTCTTTGCCAGCAGTTCGCGCTGCTGGCGCACGAGCGTCATGAGCACTTGACCGGGGCCGACCTCAAGAAGAACGGTCGGCGATGCTTGCAATAACGCGCGTACGCCTTCTGCGAAACGCACGGTTTGGCGCAGATGCTGTGCCCAGTAGTGAGCACTGGTCGCTTCCTCATCGGTGATCCAGTTGCCGGTAACGTTGGAGATGAAGCGGCGTGTGGGAGCATTGAGCTTGATATTGGCGAGGACGGTTTCAAATTCCGACGCGGCCGATTCCAACATATGCGAATGGAAGGCATGCGAAACGTAGAGGCGTCGCGTCTCGATGCCCTTTGCGGTCAGGGCGGCGGCTAATTCATCGATCGCCTCCATTCCGCCCGACACGACGGAGAGGCCCGGCGCGTTCAGTGCGCCCAGGGAGAGTTGGGAGTTGAGGTACGGCATCAGCGCTTGTTCAGTCAACGGAACCGAGAGCATCGCACCGCCGGGCTGGCGTTGTACGATGCGGCCCCGCATGCAAATGAGTCGGACGCCGTCTTCGAGGCTCATCACGCCCGCCAATACGGCGGCGACGTATTCGCCGATGCTGTGTCCGATCATCGCGACGGGCTCGATGCCAAAGCTGAGCCACATGTTCGCAAGCGCGTACTCGACGGCGAATAAAGCGGGTTGTGTATATTGAGTCTGTGTCAGCAAGGCTTCCGCCGCCGCTTCTTGCCCGGCCGCGGGATAGATCACTTCGAGAATGTCGTGCGGCAGATGACCCTTCATCAACGACGCGCATTGCTTGAGCGCCGCGGTGAAGTGAGGTTCGATCTCGAATAAGTTGCGCGCCATGCCGATGTACTGAGAGCCTTGTCCCGGAAAGAGAAAGGCGACGCTGGCATCGGCACCCGCCGCTGCCTGTGCGCGCTGAATGCGCTTGGTGTCAAGACGCGTGAGCACGTCGACCGCGTCTTCTCGGTTGGCGACGGCAACCCACGCGCGATGCGCGAAGGCCTTGCGTCCAATTTGCAGCGTGTAAGCGGCGTCGGCGAGACTCTGCTCGGGATGTTCGCGCAAGTGAGTCGCGAAATTGAGCATGTTTGCCGCGAGCGCCGTGTCATTGCGTGCGGAGAAAACCAACAACTGCCACGGTTTACTTGCGGAAGTCGGCTCGCGGCGCGGCGCTTCTTCCAGTATGCAGTGGGCGTTCGTTCCGCCAAAGCCGAACGAACTCACCGCGGCGCGGCGTGGGATGCCGGCAGGCGGCGTCCAATCGCGCAACTCGGCATTGATGAAGAACGGCGTTTCTTCGATGTTGAGTTTGGGATTCGGCGTGTTGTAGTGAAGGCTGGGCGGAATCTGGGCGTTCTCCACCGTTAGCACGGCCTTGATGAGTCCCGAGATTCCCGCCGCCGTATCGAGGTGACCGATGTTGCTCTTCACCGAGCCCATCGCGCAGTATTGTTTGCGATCCGTACGCGTTCGAAAGGCCTGTGTCAGCGCCGCAATTTCGATGGGGTCGCCCAAGAGCGTACCGGTGCCGTGCGCCTCGACGTAGGTGATCGTGTCGGGGTCGATGCCCGCCATGCCTTGTGCTTCCAGAATCACCTCGGCTTGGCCGCCCACGCTCGGCGCGGTGTAGCCCACTTTCGTGGAACCGTCGTTGTTGATGGCCGAACCTTTGATCACGGCATGAATGTGATCGCCATCGGCGATCGCATCGTCGAGGCGTTTCAACAGCACGAAGCCCACACCATTGCCGCCGACCGTGCCTTGCGCCTGTGCGTCGAAGGCGCGGCAGTGACCGTCCTTGGAAAAAATAAAACTCTCCTTATATAGCCGGCCTTTCGGCGTGATCGATACGCCGCCCGCAAGCACCATGTCGGATTGGAAATTCAACAGGCTTTGGCAAGCCACGTTGGTCGCCACCAACGACGTGGAGCAAGCGGTTTGTATCGTCATGGCCGGTCCCTTGAGGCCAAGCTTGTAGGCAACGCGCGTCGCCAGAAAATCCTTGTCGTTTGCCGTCATGACTTGGAAGTGCCCGACCGAATTGAGCAGCGGACGATTCGGTGCGATGTTGAACATCAGGTAGGTATTGATGCTGGCGCCGGCATAGACGCCGATGCGACCGCGATAAGTCTCGGGGTTGTAGCCCGCGGATTCGAGCGTTTCCCAAGCGCATTCGAGCATGATGCGCTGTTGCGGGTCCATGACCTCGGCTTCGCGCGGCAACATTTCGAAAAACTCGGCATCGAAGTCATTTTCGTAGTCGATGCCGCCCGCCGCCGCGACGAAGTCGGGATCGCGTGCAATTTCGGGAAAAATGCCGGAGTCGAGTACTTCGTTTTCGGGATAAAAGCGAATCGACTCGACGCCGTGTTTGAGATTTTCCCAAAACTCCTCGAGCGTATTCGCGCCGGGAAACCGCCCGGCCATACCGACGACGGCGATGTCGAGCGAACTCGTGGGTGCATCTTCCGTCACGATGCCGTTTTTCGCTTGCTGTATGTCGTTCATGGTCGTGTCCTGTCTTGCAAAAAGTTAAACCGCGTACTGTTGCTCTGATGAAGTTCCCGTCTGAGCACCGGATGGCCGGCGCGTGCTCAGGCGTTGCAGGCGTTGCTGCATTTGCTGCCGTGCTTGATTGCCACGGACTTGCGATTGCGCCAGCAACAAACCCGTGATGGCCGAGCCTGTGCTTAAATGTGCGGCCAGCGAGGCGATGGTCGGATACTGAAAGAGATCGGTGATCGGAATATCGCGCCCGAAAGTTTCGATGAGACGGCTGCCGACCTGCACCAGCAAGAGCGAGGTGCCGCCGATGTCGAAGAAGTTGTCGTTGCGGCCGACCGTTTCCATCGCGAGTACTTCGCGCCAAATCTCGGCAATGCGTGCCTCGCTCTCGTTGCTCGGCAAAGCACCGACGTTGCCGGACTTCTTCGGACTGCCGGGCTTCATCTGTGCGCGTAGTGCGGCCACGTCACCGCCAAGCAGTGCACAGCGCGACAACGCCGCGATGCGCTCGATTCGCGCCTCGTGAATGGGGTTCGCTGTCTCGGCGGCGCTCGACGATGACTTGCCTTTGGAGTCGCTAGCCTCCGTTTCGGTTGCGGTCGACGCCTCTGGATCGAAATTCAGCGTCGCTGCCGTCTCGGTAGCGAGGCGAAAAATTCGTGCGTCTTCCTCGCCGTGCTCGTCCGCGGCAACGAATTGCCCAGGCAGTGAATCGAGGAAGCGGCGCAGCGGCGCGTTGCGCGTCGACTTGCGGTACACGATATCCACCGTCGCCAATCCCTGCTCGCGAGCGATGCCGGCAATGTGCCGCAGCATCCGGTGTTCGACACCGCGACCGAGTACGCGGCAGCTGAGCATAAAGCCCTCGATGCGTAAGCTTGGAGAGATAGGCCGGCACATGACTGCGCCTACCAGTCCATAGTCGCCGAAGCGATCGCCGACGTGGACGGCAAAGGCGTTCATGCCGCCGTTCAATTCCACGGCAAGCGTTGTCTCGTCCCAGCGCATGCCGGAGGCGTTGAATTGATTGGTGCGCAAGGTCAACTGCGAAACGCGCGCTTGCTGGGTTGTCGTGACCGCGTCGATGTCGATTTTTAGATCCAGCTTGGCGATGAATTCGGCATAGGACTGCGTACTGCCTTGCAAAACACGGCGATCGCGGTTGTCGTGGTAGCTCTGCGTACGCAGACGGTCTTCGTCGCTGATTGCGCCCGTGTCGAACGCCCACACATGCGCCAGCATTTCCGGAATGCGATTGACATCGGACGGCAAGCAAAGCGTCAGCACTTCCGGGCAAGCTGCCTGGACTTCGCTGCATTCGACCGGGTTGTCGTCGATGAAGATGAAGCTGTCGAGTCCCAGTTGCAGCTCGTCGGCCAGCTCGCGCAAATTTTGCGATTTCGGTTGCCAGTTGACCCGGCGCGCAACGATGTGCCTGTTGGTCAACGGCATATCGCCGCGCGCTTCGAAAACGGCGGCAACGTCCGCGTCGACGTTCTTGCTCACCAGGCACAGCAGGAAGCCTTTGGTTGCCAGTGCCACCATCGCTTCCTGCAATGCGCGGTGCGGCCCATCGACGATGACGCCGAGGGCGCCGTCTTCGCCGCACACGCCGCTCCACAAGGTATTGTCGCAGTCGAGTGCAATCACCTTATAAGGAGTGCGCCAGCGGCGCGATAGCTTCCGCACCAGACCGCTGCCCATTGCGATGAAGCCATCGGGCGTATAGGGAACGTGTCCCAAGCGATCCGACTCCGCATCGAAAATGTTTGCAACTGGATAACCGGCGCTCAATTCGCTGCCGCACAATAACTCGACACCGGAAGTGGCCGTCAGCGATTTTTCAATGTCTTGTTCTGCGGTGAGCAATGCGGCACCGAGGTCTCGAACGTGTTCATCGTCGGGTGCAACAGGGCACAGCACCACCGTAAGCGACGGGCGCTTACCATTGGCGCGAGCTTGAACGGCGTTAATGAAATCCGCTGTGGCTGTCGTCAACGCCTCGCCACGAGCGGCTGCATCGCCTTCGTGATAGCGAACCCAGTCGAGCGGGCGCACCAGAACGACTGCGTGCTGCGTGTCGGTTGCATTGAGAGCGCTCGCAGGGTCGAGGAGGGATTGGAATATCTGATTGTAGGGCTCCAATTTGCAAACCAGCGGTTGACGCAAGCGCTGCGACCACAGCCGCACGACGTCTTCGACGGCGTCCGCGGTGAAGCTGGCTGCCACGGCAAGCGTGAGCGGCTGCGTGGCAGGCACCCGTGCGGTCAGCGTACGCAGAGTTTGCTCTGGCTCGGCGCAGATCGCCTCGAGCAGATCGACATAGGCCGACGACATTCTTCGGGCTGTTTCGGTGGCGAACAATTCGCTGCTGAATTCGACGACGCCGATTGCGCGCTCGTCCTCTCTCACCAACGTGAGGAAGAGATCGAAGTCGCTCATGCCGCGGTCGGTGACGAGGCGCTCCGCTTGCAAGCCATCGAAGACGGGCAGCTTCATTCGATTCACGTAGCTGAACATGGAGCGAACCAGCGGTCCGCGTGCGGCACCGGCCTTGCGCGCGAGTTCGACGACTTCGGCGAAGGGCAGATCGAGATGCTCCGCACTGTCGAGAACGGTGCGGCGCACCTGAGCCAGCAAGTCGGTAAAGGATGCGTCCGGTTCGAGCTGCGCGCGCAGCGCGATGGGATACGAAAACATGCCGATCAGCGGTTCGTACTCCGAGCGCGAGCGAGCTGCCGTCGGCGAGCCGACGATCAAATCGCGTTGTCCACTGGCACCGTGCAGCAGCGCATAAAAAGCCGATAGCCACACCATATACGGCGTGGAGCGTTGCGTGCGCGCCAACGCATCGATACGGTCCAACAAGGATTTAGGCACATGAAAGGAGACGGTGCGGGCTTGCCGTGAGCTTTGCATCGGGCGCGGGTAATCGCTCCGCCATTCCTGCAGCGGCGCGCCGGCCAGATGCTCACGCCAGAAATCGGCGGTCGGGCCGTTCGACAGCGCCGGCAAACGGGTGCGCTGTTCATGTGCGAAGTCCTGGTAGCTTGCGCTGAGTTCCGCTAATTCCGCCGGCTTGTTCCGATGTCGCGCCGTGTAGAGCGTGCCGAGTTCCTGCATGAAAATCTCGAGCGACAAAAGATCCGAGATCACGTGGTGCATGGTCAACACGACGACGTGCTGGTCGTCGCTCACGCGAATGCAATGCAACCGGAACAACGGCGGCGTGGCCAGCGAAAAACGCTGCTGCGCATCGGTTGTAGCGAGTTCCTGAATACGCGCCGTTTGCTGCGTTTTCGTCAGCGCGGCAATGTCGGTGTGCTGGATGCGCACGGAGAGATAGGCCAGCACTTCGACGTGCGGTTTTCCTTTGTCGGTGCCGATGCGCGTGCGCAAGCTCTCGTGCCGATCGATCAGCGCGGCAAGTGCGGCTTCCAAGGCGGTGGCATCCAGCGTTCCGGTTAGCTGCATCGCCGTCTGAAAGTTATAGAGCGGATTGCCCGGCTGCACTTGGTCGAGTTGCCACAGGCGTTGCTGCGTCACCGATAGCTCTGCTTCAGGGTGCATGCTTACGATGCGTACTTCCGGCAATGCAGCGTCGTTCGCATCGGGAGGAGCCGCCATCTTGATCGCTCGCTCGCCTTCTATTTCGCCGGAGGCGTGAGCGGACGCTTCTTCCGGCGTTAATGATTCAAGCTGCGCGAGAATGTCTCCGGTGAAGTCGACGACGGAGTACCCGTCGAGAAACTTCACGACGGGCATGCGCACGCGCAATTGGCGTTCTACGCGGTTCTTGATCTCGACCGCCGTGAGCGAATCGATGCCCAGCGTATTCAACGCCGCCGTCGTATCGAGCGCCGTGATCTCCATGCGCAGCGCTTTGGCGACCTGCTCGCGCAGATAGTCGGTGACGGCGATGCGGCGATCGGCTGCCGTCAAGGCCAGTAAGCCAGCCAAGAAAGTAGGCTCGTGTCTACTTTCTTGTGCGTGGCTATCCTGTCCCTTGTGCGTTTCGCTTGTAGCGGTCGGGTTCAAGGCAGCAGGTCGAGGCAGCCAGTATTGCTCGCGCTGCCATGGATAGGCCGGCAGATCGACGGCGGCAATCGGAGCGGAGAACAGCTGCGAGCAAACCAAGGGAGCTCGTGCCGCCAAAGCGGCATGCACGAACCAATAGGCGTCCAGCGCCGGTGCGGAAGGAAACCGAATCAGGTCGTTGCCGGCTTTGAGGCAGTCTCCCGCTAAACGGACGACGACGCTGCTGCTTGCCACCGTCATCGTACGCTGTATGCAATCTGCCGCGGCGGCGGAATAAATGCCGAATGCGCCCTGTTCCGAATTCAGCGTGGAGGAGTCGGTGACGGCGGTTCGGTTGCGGCTGCCGGTGAGCTCCCTCATGGCTGCATCGACATCGAGCAATCCGGCGGCTACGCGAGTCGCAAGCAACGCCTGGCCTTCTGCAATCACCGTGTGAATGCCGCTGCTTGCGGCTTGCAAGTGCGTAAGCCATAGGAGTTGCGTGACGAACTTAGGTTGCGTCGCGCGCGCCGAGCCATGGCGGGACTCCAGTTCTTTGAGTGCGTGGCGCGCCGCTTTGCTATGCGTTAGCAAGCTTTCGACGGGCAGCACGGCATCGGGTAGCGAAACGGTGATCTTGGTAATGAGGCCCGGCCGCACGCGGCCGCTGTATGCCTGCGCTGGATCTGCTGCTTGCTTATCCGACAGGGTCGAACCTGCGGCGGTCGCCTGCAACTTAGCGAGCAGGGCTGCAGGCGATTCAGCGACCACGGAGAGACGATATTCGTGCACGCTGCGGCGAGCGACGCTTGCTTTGCAGGCTGCCGCGAAAGCCGCGCGGTCGTTGCTGTCGATGGCTTTAAGTTTTTCGAGTGTCGCGCTCACGAGCTGCGTCAGCGCGGCTTCGGTTTTTGCGGACAATAGCAACCAGAGCGTGTCGTGAGCGTTGGTTGCGCTGCGCTCCACGCGCGGAGCGGATTCGAGAACGACGTGTGCATTAGTGCCGCCCAAACCGAACGAACTCACGCCGCCCAGTCGGACATCGCCGCCGTCTACCGGCCAGCTCCGCCCTTCGGTAATGACGCGTAAAGGCAGCGCATCGAAAGCGATGTGCGGGTTGGGCGCGCGAAAGTTAAGACTCGGCGGAATGTATTCGTGGTGAATCGACAGCGCGAGCTTGATCAATCCGGCGATTCCTGCGGCGCCTTCCAGATGACCGACGTTGCTTTTCACCGAACCCACCCACACGGGTTCGGTAGCGGGGTGTTCGCCTGCGAGTAGAGCGGCGCCCAATGCATTGGCTTCGATGGGGTCGCCAATCAGCGTACCCGTACCGTGCAGTTCGATATATTGCAATTCGTCCGGCTCGACATGCGCATGACGAAACGCGGTGCGTAACAGTTTCTCTTGCGCCCAGCGATTCGGTGCGGTCAATCCGTTACTGCGTCCGTCGTGTCCGACGGCACCGCCGCGAATCACGGCCCAAATACGATCGCCGTCGGCGACCGCCTGTTCCAGGGGTTTGAGAATGACAACGCCTGCGCCTTCGCCGCGGCCGATGCCATTCGCATCCGCGGAAAATGTTTTGCACCGTCCGTCCGGTGCCGACAGCCCGCCTTTGGCATAGAACACGTTGAACGCCGGGCTCAGAATCAGATTGACACCGGCCGCGATCGCCAATGACGACTGGCCAGTCCAGATGGCTTGGCAGCCGTGGAATACGGCGACCAGCGACGAGGAACACGCGGAATCGAGCGCGAAAGAAGGGCCCTGCAAATCGAAAATATAAGACAGCCGATTGGCGACCATGCTGTAACCGGCGCCCGATCCCGTGTGCACGTCGATGGTTTGAAAGTCGTCGGCAAGTTGATAAGGCAGATATTCATTGCTCATCAAGCCGACGCATACCGCTGCGTCGCTGCCGGCAATATCGGCGGGTACGATGCCGGCGTTTTCGAGCGCTTCGTGACACAGCTCAGCGAGGACGCGTTGCTGCGGATCCATTTGCACTGCCTCGCGCGGCGAGATGCCGAAGAACCGCGCATCGAAGCGATCGATGTCGTCGATGAAGCCGCCGTGACGCGTGTTGGTCTTGCCCGGCGCTTTCGCCTCTGCATCGAAAAAATCCGCCGCATTCCAGCGATCGGCAGGCACTTCGACGATGCCCTGTTCGCCGTCGACCAGCATCCGCCAAAACGCATCCAACGAGGGCGCACCGGGAAGCCGGCAAGCCATTCCGACAATCGCAATGCCTTGTCGATGAGGGGAGGCATTCATGATCATGCTCCCGCTAAATGGCGCGAAAGGGATTCGATGGTCGGAAAATCCCACGTTAGCGTCGGTGGCAATTTCACTCGGAGCCGTTCTTCCAATTCACCGGACAGCCCGAGGGCAGCGACCGAATCGAGACCATAAAAGGAGAAGGGGAGAGTGAGATCGATCTCCTCGCTACTCTTATTAAGATAGTGAGCGATGCGCTCGGCCAGCCAAGTCTGCAGTTCAGTCTCGCTGATTGCCGCCTTGCCAGCTGCGGCGGGAGTGGAATGAACTTGATGAGTGAATGCTTGAGCCGCAATGGTCATGATACTCGCTCCGCTAAATGAGCTGCCGTGGGAACACGATTCAATTCGCTAACATGCGCATCCGGACCGAGGCTCATTGCTTCGCACGTCCTATCGTTTATTGCATTGCTCGGCGCTAAGCCGGAGGCAAGCGAAGACGCCACTGCGCCACCTAGGCCATGTCCCGCTTCTTGGCGTGCGCAAAGTTGTTGAAAGGCCGACAAGACGGTGTCGGCATTCGGCGCTTTGCTTTGGCCGGTAGCGAGTTGCACCAGCCGCTCGACGACCAGCGACCACACGGCGGGATGCGCAAGACTATCGCCCAGCAATGCGGCGTTCGCGTAGCGCTGTGCGACGACACTGCTGAGGGCGGCGAATACGGCGGTTTGCCGCGCGAGCTCGAAGAGTTCGGGCTCGCCGCGCTGCCAGTCGTTAGGGGAGAGTGCGGCTACGCGTTCACGCAACGTTTTGAGCGTCTGGCTCAATAGCGCGAAGCGTGCGTTATCAGCGGCGGTGGTCGCTGCATGCCGAGTGGCCCAATCGAGAGCGCTTTCGGCGGCGTGACTGAGCATGTCATCGCCGCCGCTTGAGATGCTCAGTCCTTGCCAGTCGAATGTCGGCAGCTCGGCGTCATCCCGTAGCAAAGCGCACAGGGTATGCCATGCCGACGAGGTGCGTTCGCCAGCGCGTGCATGCACGGCACGCATCTGAAAGGAGAGTCCATAGAGATTGACGACGGTGCTGCCGTCGAACAACCCGATCAGCAGGTTGTCGCGCAGCATCTTTTGGAACATGCCGTCCGCATGTGCACCGCGGAGATAGTAGCGAGCGCCCATGACGGCGGACAATTTTTTGTAAGCGTCTTCCGCGAGCATCGGTGCCAGCGATTTGACGAAGGCGGAATGTACGCTGGCCTGTCCTGGCGAGTGTTGCAGGCAGCGCAGCACGGCGTTGCTTAAGCAGTCGATGAGGAGTGCGTCGACCCATGCTTCGCAAAGTGATCGTTGCGCTTGCGGAATGTCCGCGACGGTTTTGCCGTAGAGTTGGCGGCCTTGCATGAACGCAAGCGTGATGTTCAACCCGGCCTCAAGAGCTCCCAATGACAGTGCACCGCACAGCGTGCGCGACAGCTGGAGTCCCTTGAGAACGATCTCGAAACCTTCGCCTTCCGCGCCGATGCGCGCGGATTCGGGTAGAGATGCCTCGTTCAGTTTAAGACCGCTGATGTCCGCGCCCCGAACGCCAAGCGTTTCGCACTTCGGCAGGCACCGGTAAGCCTCGGCAGGCAATTCGTTCTTGTCCAGAAGAAACAAGGAGAATCCGCGCGAGCCGCCTGCCTGTTTCGTGCGCGTATAGAGCGTGACCCAGCGATTGCGGCTGATGCCGTTGACGAGCCATTTTTCGCCGGTGATTCGATAGCCGTCCGTGGTGCGTTGGGCTGCGGTCATCATCGAGAGCAAATCGCCGCCATGCTCGCGTTCCGTCAGTGCAAGCGACACGCGATCGCCGGCGAGCACCGGCGCGGCCAGCCGCGCCTGCTGTTCGGCGGAACCTGCAATCCAAATGCACATGGAGCCGAGAAAACTGACTGCATGAGAGATGGAGACGCTGAGATCGCGCGTCGAGGCTACGCGGAGCAAGGCGTTGAGCGTTTCGAAGTTCGACAGCTTTCCGCCTTGTGAGACGGGCACGTAGTATCGTGCCAGTCCCCAGGCGTTGAGCGAATCCAGCGCAGCGCGCGGATAGCGCTGTGCTTCGTCCTCGTCGACGCGCTGCGCATAGCTGAACAATCCATTGCGATCGCTAGGCGAGCCAAGCCAGTCATCGAGATAGTGGGCAAGCTTCGATGAATTTGCGGCCGCTTGTGCCGCGTGTTTCGTTGTCGGCAAGGCACTCACGGCACGACCTCGCCGGCCGTGCTTCGCGGCGCTCGTGCAGGCTCGATGGCGAGCGTGAGTTGCCCGGCCAGATAGAGCTCGCGACAGCGGCCGCGTTGCACCTTGCCGCTGCTGGTCTTCGGTAACGTACCGGGCCGGATCAATACGATGTCGGCCAGAAACAATTCGTGCTTTTCCAGTACCGACTGGCGGATGATCCCGACGAGTGCGGCGGCATTTATCTTGTGCAGCTGCGTCCGTTCGATTTCAGCCACTGCAACCGCTCGCTCACCGCGCTCGTCGTCGATGCCGATCACGGCGATGCCATTGCGCATCACCGCTGCGTCGCACGCTTCGATGCTTTGCTCGATGTCGTTCGGGTAGTAATTGGTGCCGCGAATGATGAGCAAGTCTTTACAGCGGCCGGTCACATAGAGCTCGCCGTCGGAAAGGTAGCCGAGGTCACCGGTGCGCAAGTACGGTCCATGCATCTCGGGCACGGTGGTCGCCGCGAACGTTTGCAAAGTTATATCCGGCTTCTGCCAGTACCCTTTGCCGACATGGGCGCCGGCTACCCATATTTCTCCCACTTCGCGTTCTCCGCAAAGAGTGCGCTTGTTCGGAGTGACAATGGTCACTGTGCAGCCGGGCAGCGCGCGTCCGCAGCTCACGATGGGTAAAGCTTCCACGGAGGTAGTGGAGGATGCAGCGGAGTTCGGTGCAACGATGTCGGGACGTCCCGCGGATAACGAAGACCGCGTCACCCATTCGACGCGGTCGCCGGCATCGGCGGTGCCGCCGGTCACGATCAGTGTCGTTTCGGCCATGCCGTAACAGGGATAGGAAGCGGCGCGACGAAAGCCGCTCACTGCGAAATGTTTGCTGAAACGCTCGAGTGTGGCGGCGCGCACCGGTTCCGCGCCGTTGAAAGCAACCCGCCAGCGCGACAGATCGAGTTCAGCCGCCTGTTCGGCGGTGATGCGATCGACGCAGAGATCGAAAGAAAAATTCGGGCCGCCGCTCATCTGCGCGCCGAACTTCGAGATGGCCGCCAGCCAGCGCCGCGGACTCTGCAGGAAGAACGCCGGCGCCATGAAGACGCACTGCGCGCCAAGCCACACCGCGTGCAGCATGTTCCCGATCAGTCCCATATCATGAAAGATCGGCAGCCACGTGACGATGAGGGAGTCGCCCGTCGTACGCATGCCCGCTTGTTGCATCTTTGCGTTTTCGATCAAGTTACGATGGGTGACGACGACCCCTTTGGGCTGTCCGGTGGATCCTGAGGTGTATTGCAGGAATGCCGTGGTGTCGCCGTCGACGGTGGTGGGACGCCAGCGATGCGTATCGGTTTTCTCCACGGTATCGCTGCATACCATCGTGAGCGCGCGCAGGGCAGGGGAGGTCTCCAAAGCATGGCGCATCTCGTGCAACTGACGCGTGGTCGTCATGGCGAGCTCTGCGCCGCTGTCGGCTACGATGGTTTCCAAGCGCGCGTTGTGTTTGCTGTTGCGGGGCGGGAATACCGGGACGGCAATCATCTTCGCGTAGAGACAGGCGAAGAAGGCCACCATGTAGTCGATGCACGACGGATACAGCAACAATACGCGGTCGCCTTCCTTGCCGTGCGTTTGCAGCACGGCCGCAACGCTTTGCGCTCGATCACGGAGACCTGCGTAAGTGAGCGTCTCGCCGATCTCCTCGCCGCCTTCGAGGTAGATATAGGCGTCTTGTGCGCCACGTAACGCGGCGTGTCGTTCCAACACGGCTAAATAAGTATCCAGCATAGTCACGTCCTCTCCTAATCTTCCTGGCCTTGCGCTTGCAGATTCGCTCCGCTGATTGCCATCTCCTGCTTCAGAAGCTGCCGACCATTCGGTACTCGAAAAATATCGTTCGATTGCGTTTCAGCTGACCGAAGTAACTGTCGTCCGGCCCGCTGTAGTACTCGGCACCGAGATACGCCTTCTGCCTGTCGTTAACCGCATAACTCAGCAGCGGCCTCACCAAACTGTTATGGGTATTGATGTTGAAAATACCGAGCAGCTCCGCATTCAAAGTCTCGTTGAACCAGTTTTTCGCAATCCGCGCCGTCGCGCCGTATTCGGTGCGGCGGCTCTGGCCAAACAACACGGCGTTTTGAATTCGCGCCACGCGTTCGAGCGGATCTAGGGTCGCATTCGGGTCGTGCCAGTTCGGCGTGTGATGCACTACGGCTTGCAGGTTGACATTCCAGTTGTCGAAGCTCCGATCGCCGCCGCCCACGAAGAACACGTACGGCTGAAATATCGGCCGCACTTCGCTGTCATCGGAATGGATATAAGCGATCTCTGCGCGTAAACCCACTTTCCCGATCGACTTCGCCACATCGCCGCCAGCGCCCCAGATCCGTGGATACCAGTGAAGAAACGTTGGGCCCGCTGCATCCACCCCAAGCGGGGCGGTGAGCGGTAAAGTGAACAGGCCACGATAGATCGACGCAGACCCTTCAAGGTCTTCGCCGACGTAGCTGTAACGCAGACCCGTCTGTAAATCAGTCCATTCGGCGTCGTTCTCTTCTTCTATACGTACACCCGGCGGTATGGGCAGGCGAGTAGGTCTGAAACTCGATTGCACGACGATTTGCAGGACCTGCTGGGCGGTGATGCCGAAATCCGCGCGGATCGCGGCGATCGAGAGGCGTTGATCTTCCTCGAGCGGCAGCATCACGACGTAGTCGTGCGGCGTAAAGAAGTCCGTCGGATTGATGCCGTCGGCGCGACCCCAGGCGATGCGCTGCTGTCCGATTCGCAAATCGAGATGTTCGCTGTGATTCAGCCAATACGCATTCAGCAATTCGCCGAGTGCGGCGGAATCCGTGCGTGCGACGCCGTATACGCCGCCGCGTGCGTTTAGTTCGAAACGGTTCGCGTCCGACAATTCGAAACGTACTTTGAATTCGCCTATCGAGTTGGCGAATCCCGTGCGCTCGTCCAGCGTACGCGCACTATGGAAGTAACCGAGACGCAGCGTCGCGGTCGCATCGAAGCGAGTATCGTCGCCCGTTGAGGCGCGCGATGGATCGGCCCAGATCGACAAGGCTGCCACTGCCATTGTCCTTCGCCACTTCGCGTTGCTAGTCACGTTGCTGGCCACGTTATTGGCGCTCCAACGAGCGGACGTCGAATTGCCGTTCGGTCAAGTCGCGGGCTAAATCGACGCGGTCGAAGTTATAGAGAGTGCGATGCGCGGTTTGGTGATTCACCATCTCCCGGCGTATCGGCAGCCAGCGTTGCTTGTCGCTCTCCATTAATTTGTGCTCTCGGCTGGTTTGGGTTTTCAACAGGCGGCCCGTGGTGTCGTAGAAAACTACTTTCCGTTCCAGAAAGTCGGACTTATCGATCCAGCTGGTTTTGCGCGCATAGCCGCTGTCGCTCTTGATTTGCTCGCTTACCGGCGTCGATTCGATGACGTAGCAATCGGCGCCGTCGATCGCTTCGCTACCGGTCACTGCGTGCCGGTATTGCGCCACCGGCGGCGGCAGCACGTCGCCGTATGAAAAGTCGGTACCGAAGAAGCTGTCGTGTTTGTTGTTGGCGGCCAGTCGGCGGCTTTTTCCGAGCGCAGGTAAATACACCCAAAGATCGTCTTCCGCGTTGCTGTGCTCGCTTTGCAGGAAGGCCGTGCCTTTGATGTCGCCGGGGGCCGTGAAGGTCAGCATGACTTGCGAATCAACGCCGTTGTCTTTGAGCCGTGCGCGCATTGCCAGTTTTCGAACGCGTTCCTTGCCCTTCTCGTTGACGAGCACCATGGTCACGTCGCCGACGAAGGCGCTGATCTTTCCTGCACTGAAATTGCGCTGCATGATTTCAGTGGCGCTCAAATCCGTCGCACGCGCCGGCGCGATCGCCGGTGGTGCAACTATCGACGCAATCAGCGCTGCAATAGGGATCGAGGCGGCGCGCATTAGTGAGTTCGGGTCAGCATGTCGGTGGGAATGTCCGCGTTCGCGTCTTCGGCCTCTCTGCCTCGTCCTACGATGAACCGCGGCTTGACCACGGCGACTACGGCGCGCAGGAAGAGCAGTGACAGCACCGCGCTGATCGCCATTGTCGTCATCATGGTGGCGGCTAGGCGCGGATAGAACTTGAAGTCCGACACCAGCAGCGCGGCATAGCCGCCGGCGATCGACAGGGCGACCACCAGCACGGCTTTACCCGAGGTGACCAGCGATGCGGTTAAAGCCCGGTTTAAATCGCCATGGCGGCGAAATTCTTCGCGCAAACGGAACAGCATGTAAATTTCATAGTCGGCTCCGAGGCCCGTCACCATCGCGGTAGTGGTCGCGGTTCCCATGTCCAACGTCAAGCCCAGCCAACCCATCAGACCTAGATTGGCCGCTACGATGGTTGCCAGCGGAATCACCACCATGAGTCCCCCGACCATCGATCGCAGCGCCAGACTCGCCAGCACGACCACCACCACCGCCATCTGCGCGATGTTGCTGATCTTGGTGCTCGTCAGCGATTCGTTGATCGCCACGGTTTGCGGAAGACCACCGCCGATGCGCACGTCGACTCCCGGAGGGAAGGATGCCTTGATGACCGGCAGCGCTTTTTCGTACAGCTCCTGCGCATAGGCGGTGCTATCGGTTTTCAGATAAGTCCAGATCACCGCTTTGGCATAGTCGTTGTCGACCAAGTTGTCGAAATCTTGCGGATCGCCGGAGCTGCTATAGAGCAGCAGGTACTGCGAAATGAGATTGCGATCGGTAGGGACGAAATCGAATTCGATTTTGTCTTCGTGCATGGCGCGATGCATGCGACGGATCAAATCCGAGAGCGATTGCGTTTTGCCAACGCCAGGCTGCGCCTCGAGGAAGGTCTGGAGTTTGGCCATGCCTTCGAGCACGCGCGGGTCCTTGATGCCATCGGCGCTCTTGCCGTCGATCAAGAAGAAAATCGACGAGGTGCCGCCGAACTTGTCGTTGAGGATGGCATCTTCATGGCGCGCCTGTCCTTCCTCCGAGTTGTATTGACGGACGCTGTTATCGACGCGCAACTTGAGCGTGCCAAGAGCGGTGATGCCTACGATGGCGATTGATGCCACGATGATGGTGGTGGAGGCGCCGGGACGAGTGAACCAATCACCGATCCGTTTGAGGGCGCGATCGACAAAGGTCTCGGCTATGTTGGCGGCACGCTTCGGCGGAGGCAGAACGGCGCGCAAAGCCGGCGTGAAGGTCAGTTCGATGATGAGCGAGCTCAATACACCGGCGCCCGCGAAGACGGCGAAGTGACGGATCATCGCGACGTCCGAAACCAGCAGCGATAAGAAGGCGATCGTGGAAATCAAGCCAGCAGTCAGCATCACCGCGCCGATTCGCTGCAGCGATTCCGTAACGGCTTGGCGATTCGCTGCGCGTCTATCTATAGTTCCGGCTATAGCTCCGGTGATGACACCCCCTGCGTTCACCAACCGTCCGTACTCTTCGTAGTAGCGCTTGAGAATCTGTACCGAGTGTCCGGTTGCGACAGCCATGATCAGAATCGGCGTCGTCGTGTTGAGCGCGTCGAGATGGATGCCGAGCAGCGCCATGATGCCGAGCCCCCACAGCACCGACAAGATTCCGGTGACCATGGGCAGCAGCATGCCTTGCACGCTGCGGAAGGCCAGCAATTGCACGGTCATGATAATTAGGAAGGCGATGCCGAAGTACATGGGCATTTTTTGCATCGCGAATTCGAAGTTCGCCGCCCACACCGGTTGACCGCCCATGAGGATATCGACGCTGTCGTCCTTCTCACGGTCGGCAATGGTCCGTATTTTTTCGTAGAGCGGTGCATAGGCGGCGTTCTCCGGCGGAATGCGGAAGTCGGCAATGATTGCCGCTGCCTTGCCGTCGGGAGACACCAACGCATTGAGATAAATCGGATTGTGCGCAATCGCGTCTTTGAGGCGTGCGACGTCGGCGGCGGATTTCGGCATGGGCTCGAGCACTTGCCGCACGGACATGCCGTCGGCCGTGCCGCGAATGTCTTTGACGCGTTTTGCGGCGAGACTCACGATGTTCGTTTTGACGGCTTCGGGCAATGCTTCTATCCCCGCCTGGATGCGGCCGATTTTTTCCAATATCTCCGGCCGATAGACGTCACCTTGTTTGGCGACGATTCCTACCACGGTAAAGTTTCTTCCCCCGAAAGAATTTTCGAGTTCATGCGTGGTTTGGATATAAGGGTGGTTTTGCGGGGCCCATAGATCCGGGTCGTTGTCGAGCTTCAGACCGGTGAGGCGCGAAGCGAGGAATCCGGTGATCAACAGTGCAAGCAACAACGTCGGCCATCGGTAGCGAACGACAGCCTTTGCATAAAGTGCGATCGGATCGTGTGACATGATTTGATTTCCTACTGAAGAGACGGCGGGCGCGGCGAGAGAAGTTGCATCCGTACTTTGGGTAGCGGAATTGCGGGGGCGGAATTGCACACGGTGAGCGTGTGGCGAGTAACTGGAAACTCTGTCAGGTGTGCGCGTGGCGTCGAAGAAATTCCGAATCGACGGTCGTCATCGCTGTCGCTATCCGGCAACGTCGATTGCGTCGGCAGTTGAAATGTCGCCGCTCGCCGCGCGCACTGCGCGTTTTTCGAGCGTTGCAAGAACGTCGCGTTGCGTGTTGGTGCGCCATCGAAAGCGGATTCGACGGATACGCGCGATGGATCGGAGGACACCGAGATGTTACGAAAAAAAAGAACGACAGTTCGCTTTTTTATCGCTTACTACTCTGTGCAACCCAGTTTCGCGATTTAAGTTTGGCGATAATTCTTGCCGCGCTTGCAACGAACGGATTCGGTCATCTTTTAACTTAGCTCTTATGGCCGACGCGCTGCTGCCTGAATTGGGCAATAATGTTGGTTATCGAGACTTCGCGCCACGGCAATATCTCAATCCATTCGAGAATATGAATTCTGCTCACCAAAGGAGACTCTATGCAGCCGCGATCGCCGATCAACTGAATGTTGGTTCGAATCTCCGTAGGATCGAGAACCACGATTACGTCGCGAACGACGCACCAATCCCAGCTAACGGAGATTTTCCGGTCGCGCCAAGCGCCTATCCATTCGGTGTAGCCGGTGATCTCGTTATCGGCCGCCAACGGCCCGATGTTCTTGGAAGTCCCAATCGAGAGATCTAAAGCCGATGCGGCATGATGGATTTGTAATGTTGGGAGCGCAGACTGAGGCAGCCGTACATAGTCGTCCGGTGCCCGAAGGTAGTCCGGTGCCCCAGGGTTGAGGGCCATAGAGTCTCGCATCGTTTACTGAATCTTTGACTACGAATGGTAGGCCCATAACTTGCAAATGTTAGCTGAGATATTTGACAGTGGCCTTGGGAGGGTTTTTGCAATGCCGGTGAATGTACTGCAGGAAGCGTTCGCGGCCATGGAGCGGGCGAACAGTTCGGCGGAATTGCGCGTCGAAATGGAGAGCTTTAGCAGGAAGATGGGCTTCGAAAGATTTGCGTACGCGCTCACCATCAATGCGCCTTCGCTCAAGCCTCAGCAATACATCATCAGCGGTTATCCAAGCGAGTGGACCGATCGCTACTTGGCGCGGAGATATTTCAAGATCGATCCGGTCATTCGCCATGCCGAGAACAGCACTCTCCCGGCAATTTGGGACGAGAAACGCTTTCACGGCGTCGAAGCGCAGGAATTCTGGGAAGAAGCGCGGGCGTTTGGTCTAAGTGCCGGGTTGACGTTCGCCGTCCATGAACAGCCGGGCGTGACGGGCGTATTCAGTCTCTCGCGAGACAAAGCGATCGACGTGCAAGATCAGAATCTCGCCGCGCTGGTTGGCCGAGCGCAGATGTTCGCGAGCGTATTGCACCATGCCGTTTGCCGCATCGACCTGCCGAAACTTTTGCCGGAAGGCATCGCTTCCCTTACTGCGCGCGAGCGCGAATGCTTGAAGTGGGCGGCGGATGGGAAGACTGCGTGGGAAACCGGCCAAATTTTAGGCATCGCCGAGCGCACGGCCGTTTTTCATCTCGATAACGTCATGCAGAAGCTCGGGGCCGCCAATAAGATTCAGGCAATCGTGCGCGCGCTCGCCTTGAAACTGGTGTAGCGCCCGAACCGGGAGCTAGTGAAGGTCGATACTGGCATTTCGTTCCGCCGATTCGGCGACCGCGATGAAGAGCGCAACGTGACGGCCGCCGTGTATGTGCGCAGGCGGAGCGATGCGCTGAACCCCGACGCCTGCTCGCATCAAAAGTTTTTCGATGGCGATGGAGGTGACGAGCGCCAGCTGCTCGATGCCGCGTTGCCGTGAGAATGCAATGACGGAACCGAGCAGTTCCAATGTGGGCTTGGAAAGCGAGAGAACGCATCCTTCCCGGGTCGACCGCACGTCGATGGCGAAACGGCTCAATTCCCAGGTAGTCGAGTCGTTGGGCGCCGGTGCGGCGCCGAGAAGTTCCGGAAAAAGTTCCGGCAGCATGTAGGAGCCGGTCGTCGGGAGCAACCGCGCGCAAGCGGTCACTTCCCCATCTCCGTTGTGCGCCATGAAGTACACGGTATTTTCATGATCGTATTGATCTCGTTCCGTCCCTTGAATCAAGGGGAGCGACCATCCCAATCGATGGACGAACATCTCGTGGCGAAACTCATACATCGCGTCGATCATCCATGGAGCCAATTCATCCTGGCAACCGATCGCGATGTTCCGCATGATGCCTCTCCCGTGTCTCCCGCGTTCGTTGAATGTCCGCTTTGGGGAAGGCGCTTCGTAACTGGAAACGTTTACAGGACGCTCGTTCGTAGCGATACTCATCGCCAAACTTTATTTCTTCGAGTTAAGCGAGAGTTCGGCGCCGATGCCGTCGGTTGGATCGTCGGTCCTTCATCCTCTATCGTTGAGTGCTCATGAACTTTTCCACATTCGCGTTGACACCCGCCCTGGTTATTTTCGTTGCCACGCTAGCGGTGAGCGTGCTTGGTCTTACGACATCGCCGAAACTCCTCGATGGCAGTTTGTTTCGGCCTTATTGGTTCTTGCGCAAGCGGCAGTACGACACGCTCCTCATGAGCGGTCTTGTGCATGCCGATTTCGCGCATCTCCTTTTTAATATGATGACGTTCTACTTCTTCGCATTTCCGCTGGAACGCCGGATTGGCGGCGGGATGTTTGCGGTGCTGTATGCGCTGGGATTGTCGTTGAGCGAGCTCGGGACTTACCGCAAGCATCGGAACGACCCGGAGTACGCGACGCTTGGAGCGTCGGGCGCGATATCGGCAGTGCTGTTTGCAGCGATCGTTTACGATCCGACCAGCAGCTTGATCCTTTTTCCATTGCCGATTCCGATTCCCGCGCCGCTCTTCGCGGTGGGCTATTTGGCGTACACGTATTACTCCGCGCGTCATCTGCAGGGGCGCATCAATCACGATGCACATTTAGGGGGTGCATTGACCGGATTGGCATTTGTCGCCGTCACCGATCCCGGAGCATACGGGCAGCTATTGCGGATGTTTTAGCGGGAAGCCACTAGGCTCTAGTTACTAGGCGCTAGCCAGAAGTATTCGGAAATCTGGCTAGCCGCTAGAGCCTAGTGCCGACGGTTAAGGTCAACGCGGAATCGTGGAGACCGGTTGCGGTTCCACGCGCTTTCGATAGCAGCAAAGCAGCAAGGCGAGCAGCATTAACAAGAACAGGATCAGTACCACGCGCGTAATCCAGCACGGAACGCAGGTTCGCGACGGTGGCGTCGGTTCGGGCTGCATCAGCGTGAGATAGCGGGTGGCCTCGCGATTGCCGATTTCGCCGCGGTCGTTGTACCCGACCGAACGGAAGAGGAACTTGTAGACGTTCGGCGTCGCCGTTTGCAGGAAGTGATTCGACCACGTGGCGTCGCCTGAGACTTGATCGCCGTGCGTGCCGTCGTCGTACAGCGTGACGTTATGCGTGGTGCCGCCTTGCGAGGTGACGTTGACGTTGATGTTGCCTTTCGGCGCCGGCCAGCCGCGATCCGTGAGCGTCGCCGTGAGGAGCACGTCCGCGCCTGGTAAGTTGTTGCTCGGCGCAAGCGCCACTTTCATCCGGTAGTCCGAAGCAACGGCCGCAGCGAATCCCACCGGCACCAATCCCTGATAGGGGCTCAGATAGCTGTCGTAGTGAATGTTCGATTCGGCAAGCGCTTGTTTGACGACGTCGCGCCGCCACTTGCCGTTGGGTTTTAGCCTTACGATCCAATCGCCGACATAGGTATGCGCCAGCGAGATGTCGGGGAAAATGATGCGATACACGCGATAGGTATGCCGCTTGCTTTCTTGAACGGGAATGCCGCCGATGGTGACGCCGGGAACGATGACGTTGTTCTGCGGACTCACGAATTCCAGATCGTAGAATTGGCGCAGTGCCGGATCGTCGAGTACCAAGAAGGTCGCGCTTTGGTCTGAAGAAATAATTCCGGCCTTGGCGATGGTGATCGGTCCAGGGTTCGTGAGATTCACGGCGTACGTCGGATCGAGTACCAAGTCCATGTCGGTCGCGTGCGCGAAGATCTTGAAGTAAAAAGTTTCCAGGTCGAACAGCGTCGTCGCGCTGAGGCTCGACTGCACTTGGTGATAGCCGTTCGTCACGTTGGTGATCTGTTGCAGCTTGGTCGGCTCGATATCGTCGCCGAGCCCGATGCTGTACATCATGATGTTCGGCAACGTGTTGCGAATGGGTCCGATGACGTCGCCGATCCACGGTTCGCGGTTTTCCTTGCCGTCGGTGAGCACCACCATGACTTGGCGCCGCGGCGGGCTCGGCGCTCCGAGCTGGAAGGCGGCCGTTTGCATCGCGCCGCCGATGCCGGTCGCGTTGTCGGGTTTCAACTTGCTAATGTCCGCCAGCGCTGCATTCGACAGCAAGTTATTGGCAATGTCGGTCTTGCGTGCGGCGGTCGTGAAGTCGAACGGCAGGTATACGCTGTTGGTGTCGTTGTATTTGACGAGTCCGATTTTGTCGCCCGTGCCCGTTCCGCCGATGTTGTCGCGTAACAAATCCGAATACAAGGTCGCGGCATCGCGCGCCGCGTCGATTTTCTTTCGCTCGCCGACGGCGTCGGCCATGCTGCCGCTGCGATCAAGCACCAGAAGCGTGTCGATCGGAATCGGATTGCGGCCGCGGCCGGTGAGCGTGATGCTCGGATTGCCGTCGTTGGTGGTTACTTGCACTTGAATCGTATGCGTTGCGATTGCCTGTGGCGAATAGGTGTACGTGAATACCTTGGGCGGCGAACCGGCCGCAATGGTGGTGCTAGTGGCCGCTGCGGTCTCGCTCCACTGCGCGGTATCCGTGCCGGTCGGCGCGGCAATGCTGACGTTGAGCGTGGCATCGCCGTCGTTGTGAATCACCAATGCTTTACGGAAGGAGAATCCAAGTTCCACGTCGCCGTAATCGAGCGTTAGTTCCTCGATGCGCAGCTGCGGAGTGGGGGATCCCGTGCAAAGCGCGCGCAGTTGGTTGACTTGCGTTTCAAAGCCGGTGATGTTCCCGGGTGAGCCCTGAGGCATGGTCAGCGACAAAGCGCTTTCCAGCACGGTGTCGCAATAAGAGTCGGGAGAGTTGGGAATCGAATTGGCAGTCGATATTTTCGGAAAGCGGCCCGCTTGGCCTTGAACGTGACAAGACGTGCACTGACTCGGCGGAGCGCCCTCGAAGATCTTGAGCGGTCCCGCATTCTGCGGCCAATTGGGATGGACGAACGGGTCATACCAGTTGTCGGGCATCGTGTTGACGCCCACGCCGCTCAAGTCGAGTTTCGATCCCGGGTGAATGACGTAGGGATTCTCCCCCGAGTGGCAGGTGGTGCAAATGCCACCGTCGCCGCCGAACAAGGTGCCGCCGCCCGCGAAATCCGTGATCGGGCGCGAGTCGCCGAGCGGAATGGGAGATCCCTGGTCGTTTTCTTGGTTATCCCAGAAACACACGTTGCTCGAGGTCTTTCCCATGCAGATGACGCCCAGCAAATAGATGTCGCTGCCGTCGTCGCGTGGTAGTGCGTAGCAAACGCCTTCGGGGCTCGTACTCTTGTAGTAAAAGACGCGTGCGCGAAACCCCTGTGAAATGAATTTCGTCGTGAGCTCGCCGTTGTTGGTCCACTGCGGGCTGCCCCAGTCGGGCGGCCTGGGCACGCCGGCGTTGGCGCACTCATTTAAATAGTCCGTGCCTTCGTTGGTAGTCGAAAAAGGCAGCGCCCGCGGTTCGCGGGCGCCGATTTTCAACAGCTCTTCCGGCGGCACGAATTTCTTGTTGCGGAAAGCCCGCGAGCGAATCGCCGTCTTTAGAAAATTGTTTTTGCCGGCCATGGCGCCCATCGGATCGAGCGACGACGTGCGCGCTAACAGCCAGTCGACCAGCGCCGAGTTGGCATAAAGCCGCGTTTGCTCGTCCCATTTCTTATTCGTGGACAACCCGGTACGGGTCTTGTCGAATTCTTCACGCAACGCCGGCGTCAAATGTTCTCGCAGCTTCTTGATGTAATAGGCCTGGGAGCTTTCGATCATCGCGGGAGTCAGCGCAATCTCCTTGCCGCGTGCATTGAAGGCGGCGCCGTGTCCGACGTAGGCGATCGGTTCGTCCGGGAAGGTTTGTGCCTGGAGAGCGCCCGTGAGCGCTAGAACGCTGCAAAGGCCGACGAACAATGCAATGCGCATCATGGTATGTCTTACCTGAGTCTTCATCGCTATGCTCCGTTGTCGCTAATGAGCAGAGCGTATAGGTTCGCCGCTTCCTGTCGATTGGACTAACGGGCATGAATGCGCCTCACGATAGTTGGGTACAGTATCGGCGGACACTCTTATGAATAAGGCCCAAATTCGAGTTTTGCCGGTCGTGGTCCTTCCGAGCTTAATGGGGTTGCTCGGTTTTGCATTCTGCTTTGGTGCTTGGCATTCGATGGAAAGCCGAGCGGTCGCTCGAGCTCCGCTGCAGGCGCGATCGATCGCCGATCAATCGACGGGAGCTTTCGACGCCCTGCAAAATTATTGGCGGCAGCAGTTCAGCGTGGACGGTAAGTTTTACGACGATGCTCGGCTGATTTCATTTCGGGAGGGAGTCGCTTCTCCCTGCGGCGACCGTTCGGCGGGATCGTTTTACTGTCCGCTCGATAGGAGTATCTACGTCGATCTTGGACGTTACTCTCTAACGGACTATCGGAGTTCGCTACGGAGTAATTCTCTTCAGGCCTTCGTACTCGCCCATGAATTCGGCCATCACGTGCAGACCTTGCGCGGTATTGCCCCGAAGATTGCGAGTCAGCGCGAATTGCAGGCCGATTGCTTCGCGGGGCTTGCTTGGCACGGGGTGTCGTTCAGCGTTTTCACGGAAACGCTCATCGATGACAATGCAATCGAGCGAATGAAAGCGTTTCAACGCGGCCTTGCGTCCACGCAACTATCCGAGTGTTCATACTCTGGCTAGTGGCTAGTGGCTAGTGGCTAGTGGCTAGTGGCTAGTGGCTAGTGGCTAGTGGCT